>NZ_JBFAMU010000305.1:0-5926 GCF_040656655.1 Micromonospora sp. NPDC049799 | reverse complement strand
CCGACCACGGACCCGGCAGCCGGGCCGCTGCCCGCGCGTCAGCGACAGCGCCGGGTGGCCGCCGGGCGGCGGAGGCTGGCGCCCGGACGGCACCCGGGGTTCCCGATCCTCGTGATCGGTACGTTGATGATGCTGATCGTCACGATGCTCGGGGTGGAGCGCGTCACCGGCTACCGCGTCCTGCCGGACCGGTTCATCGCCGGACTGCGACCACCGCCGAAGAAGTTCCCGGTCCTGCCGGCGAGCCCGCCGGTCGGCATCGAGATCGACACGCTCGACCTCGAGGCGCCCGTGCACAGCGTCGGGCTCGCCTCCGACGGCGCCATCGCCGCACCGGACTCCACCCGCGCGCAGGAGGCCGGCTGGTACGACCAGGGCCCGACCCCGGGTCAGTACGGGCCGGCGGTGATCGTCGGGCACGTCGACACCAACTCCGGACCGGCCGTCTTCCACGAGTTGCGGCAGCTCGGCGAGGGCGACCGCATCGAGGTGACCCGCACCGACCGCACGGTGGCGGTCTTCGAGGTGAACGAGGTGGAGCGGTTCGACAAGGAGCGCTTCCCCACCGACGAGGTCTTCGGCGACTTCAGCCGCCCCAATCTGCGGCTGGTCACGTGCGGCGGCCGGTGGGTGGGCGGCGGGACCGGCTACGCCGACAACGTGGTGGTGTTCGCGTCCCTCGTCCAGGCCCGCGAGAACTGACGGGCCGGCGGCTCAGGCGGCCTCGGGCTCGCGGAGGTCCAGCCAGTCGGCCCAGCGCGGATCCGGAGCCCGGTGCCCGAGCACCCGCCAGGCGGTGCCCTTCGGTGCCGCCGGCAACGCGTGCAGCCGCCATCCGAGCTCGGCCGGGGTCTTGTCGCCCTTCGTGTGGTTGCAGCGGGCGCAGGCCGCGACGACGTTCTCCCAGGCGTGCCGGCCGCCCCGGCTGCGGGGGAAGACGTGGTCGATGGTCTCGGCCGGTCCCCGGCAGTACGCGCAGCGCCAACCGTCCCGGGCGAAGATCGCCCGGCGGGAGAGCCCAACGTGGGTGCGGTAGGGCACCCGGACGAAACGGGTCAGACGGACGACCGACGGCACCGGGAGAGCGTTGCGGGCGCTGTGCAGCACCCCTTCGCCGTCGGCGACGCAGACCGCCTTGGCGGACAGCACGAGAATGGCGGCACGACGCACCGACACGACACACAGCGGCTCGTAGGTGGCGTTGAGAACCAGCGCGCCGGAGCCCACCGTGGGTCGTATGTCAGGCATCGCGCTCACCCTCCCGGTTCAGCGGCCCCATGCGTGCCACCGCCGACCGGGGAATTGGGCGCAGCGACCCACCACGGCCGACGCCGGCCGGATCACCGACGTCCGTGCGCCAATAGTCCCTGATAAGACCCCGGATTGCACGTACTAATCCGGGGTCCCCCACCGAAGCGTTCCCCGACCCGCGTCGCCGGTGACCGGTTCGCCCCCGTACGACCGGCCGTCACCATCCGGAGGGTCGGTGCGGCGGGGCGCCGGTGGGTGCGGTACGAACACACGGTGACCTCTGTCAGTCTGCCGCCGCCCACCCTGCCCGCCGTCGAGGCGCCGGCACCGGACCCGTCGCCCACCTGCCTGAACGACTCTCTCTGCAAGGGCGTCTACGACCTGACCGGCTCGGTCTGGTTCGCCGAGGGCAGCTACTGGATCCTGCTCAAGCCGGTCCGCATCGGCCTGATCCTGCTGCTGGCGGTGGTCGCGCGCTGGCTGGTGCACCGCACGATCAGCCGGCTCGTGCGGACCACCACCGACGCGGGTGTCCCGACCATGCTGCGGCCGCTGCGCGAGCGGATCCCCAGCGCGGCCACCGAGCCGGGTGAGTTCGTGCCCGAGCGGCGGCGCCAGCGGGCCGAGGCGATCGGGTCGGTGCTGCGCAGCCTCACCACCGCCTTCATCATGGGCATCGCCCTGCTGATGGTGCTCAAGGAGTTCAGCTTCGACCTGGCGCCACTGCTGGCCAGCGCCGGGATCGCCGGCGTGGCCCTCGGCTTCGGCGCGCAGAGCCTGGTGAAGGACCTGATCGCGGGCCTGTTCATGCTGATCGAGGACCAGTACGGCGTCGGGGACACCGTGGACCTGGGTGAGGCCACCGGCGTGGTGGAGTCGGTGGGGCTGCGCGTCACCACCGTCCGGGACGGCCGGGGCGTGCTCTGGTACATCCGCAACGGCGAGATCGTCCGGGTGGGCAACAAGAGCCAGGGCTGGGCGCTGGTCGTGGTCGACCTGCCGATCGGTTTCGCCGGCACGGAGGAGGCCAACGCGGTGCTGCGTACCGCCGCGGCCTCCGTCGCCCTGGACCCCGAACTGGCGCCGGAGATCGTTGAGCCGCCCGAGGTGCTGGGCGTGGAGCAGATGACCGTGGACGGGGCGGTGATCCGTACGGTCGTGAAGACGACCGCCGACGGGCAGTTCGCGGTCGGCCGGGAACTGCGCCGGCGACTGGCCGAGGCGCTGGAGAACTCGGGCATCACCGCGAAGATCGCGGCGGCCCGGCTCTACCCGGGCATGCCGGGAGCGGCGTCCGGCGTACCGGGGTTCCCGGGGGGCACCGCACCGGGTGCGCCACCGGCGCCGGGGGCCACCACCCCGGGTGGAACCGTGTGACCGTACGAAGACGGTGATGCCCGGACAGCGGGGGTCGCGAGCCGGGGAGCCCCTCGGGTATCGTCCGTTCGTTCAGTCGGTGATGCGACGTTCAACCCGTTCACCCTAGCCAGTTGTCGGACGATCGGGCAGAATCCGGGACACGCGCTTCCGCCGGAGCGTGGTCACGTCCTCGCTGATCCGTAGATCTGACGACGGTTCCCGGGCCCACCATCACGAGTGACCGGCCCATCGGAACGATGGAGGCGACGGTGCCCGACGAGCGACCTTCCCCGGAAGGCCCGGCCACCTTCCGCGAGGTCTTCGCCCAGCGTGAGTACCGGTTCGTCCTCACGGCGAGCACCCTGTCGTGGGTCGGCGACTACATCGCCAAGGCGGCCGTGACGCTCCTGGTCTACCAGGAGACGGAGTCGGTGGCGCTCTCCGCCACCGCGTTCGCGGTCAGCTACCTTCCATGGCTGGTCGGCGGGCCGTTCCTCGCCACGCTCGCCGAGCGGTACCGCTACCGGAACGTCATGGTCGCCTGCGACCTCATCCGGATGGCCCTGATGGTGCTCATCGCCATCCCCGAGGCGCCGGTCGGTCTCACCCTGGCCCTGCTCTTCGCCACCACCCTGGCCAATCCGCCGAGCCAGGCCGCCCGGTCCGCGCTGATGCCGCTGATGCTGACCGGCGACCGCCTGGTGCTGGGGCTGTCCATCAACGGCAGCGTCGGGCAGGCCGCGCAGGTGGGCGGCTACCTGGCGGGTGCCGCCATCGCCGCGTTCAGCCCGACGGTCGCGCTGCTGGCCAACGCGGTGACCTTCGCCCTGTCCGCCGCGCTGGTGCACTTCGGGGTCGCCGACCGACCGTCCGCGATGACCGCCGAGCACCGCAGCCACCTCCTGCGGGAGACCGGTGACGGCTTCCGGATCGTCTTCGGCACCCCGGTCCTGCGGGCCATCGCCGTGCTGGTGTTCAGCGCCATGCTCTTCTCGATCGTGCCGGAGGGGCTGGCAGCGGCCTGGGCCTCCGAGCACTCGGGCGGCATGAACGCCGGCACCGCGCAGGCCGTCATCATGGCCGCGAACCCGATCGGCTTCATCCTGGGCGGGCTGCTCATCGGGCGGGCGGTCGCACCGGCCCGGCGCCTGGCCCTGATGCGCCCCTTGGCGGTGCTCGCCCCGCTGGTGCTCGTACCCTCCCTGCTCGACCCGCCGCCGGTCGTGGTGGCACTGCTCGCGGCGGCCTGCGGGTTCGCCGTCGCCGGCCTGCTGCCGGTGGCCAACGGCCTGTTCGTCCAGGCACTGCCGAACGGGTTCCGGGCTCGCGCGTTCGGCGTGATGGCCACCGGGGTGCAGGTGATCCAGGGGATGGCGGTGCTGGTCACCGGCCTGCTGGCCGAGCGGTTCTCGATCCCGCTGGTGGTGGGGTTGTGGAGCGCGGCGGGCGTGGTGCTGATGACGGTCACCGCACTGTCCTGGCCGAGCCGGGCGACGATCGACGCCACCGTCGACGCGGCGCGGTTCGAGCGCCGGGACGACGCGCCGGACGCGGCCGGAACGGCGACGGTGGGCACCTCGTCCGCACGTACGGGCAGCGAATGCCTCCGCCCCACCACCGACGACCCGGTGGGGCGGCCGGGTGAGCCGGGCCGTCACCGGCACGCGGTGACCTGACGCACAACGGGCACCCCGGACGCTCCCGCAGCCACCTGGCAGGATGGAGCGGTGACTGCCGCAGGTGCATCGGACCGTCCGGGCGCGTCGACGACCCTCTTCGAGGCGATCGGCGGCGAACCCACCTTCCGCAAGCTGGTCGACGAGTTCTACGCAGGTGTCGCCATGGATCCGCTGCTCCGCCCGATGTACCCCGAGGAGGACCTGGGCCCGGCGGCCGACCGGCTGACCCTCTTCCTCATCCAGTACTGGGGCGGCCCGAACACCTACTCCTCCCAGCGCGGTCATCCCCGCCTGCGGATGCGGCACGCGCCCTTCCGGATCGGCGCCGCCGAGCGGGACGCGTGGCTGCTGCACATGCGCCGGGCCGTCGACCGGCTCGACCTGCCGCCGCAGCTGGCCACCGCCCTCTGGGACTATCTGGAGCGGGCCGCGTACTTCATGGTCAACGTGATGGAGGACCCGGCCGGACCGGCCTGACGGCCCCGCGCCGGGCGGAGGCCGCCGTGGGCCGGCCGCCGCGAGGGGCGCACCGGCCGGCGGTCAGAGGAGCGCGCCCTCGTCGTGCAGCCAGTCGACGAAGCTGGTGGCCACCGCCGCGCCACAGTCGAGCATCTCGACCAGGAGCGCGTCGTGTGCCCCCGCGCCGAACGGCACCTGGAGCTCCGCGTAGATGGGCAGTTGCCCGCGCTCGGTCGGGTCGCCGATGTAGGCCTTGCAGAAGCGGCGGGTGTGGTTCCACTCGTTGACCACGCGGTACGCGCGGTCCTCCCAGTCCGGCGGCACCGTCGCGTGCGGGCGGGCCCGCATCACCAGGATCTCGTCCTCCGGGCCTTCGAGGGTCACCAGGACCGCGTGCCGTTCCCACATGGCCAGCAGGTTCCCGTCACCGTCGGCGAGGTAACGCACGTCCAGCAGGTCGAGCGCGTCGCACACCCGGCTCAGCGTCACCGGCTCGACGGTGGCCGGCATCGAGGCGATCGCCGGCCGGTCGACACCCGGGCAGTTGTCTCCCGGCTGCCGGGGGGCCGGTGGTCCGACCCGGACGGTGCCTTCCACTGTGATCCCGCTCCGACCTTCCGGCTCACCGCCGCCGTTGGCGGGACCGGGGCGCCATGACCACCACGGCATCGCTCGCGCACCTCACTCCCCAGCGGATCCAGCCGCCTACGGTGCGTTGGATCCGAGGATGGACGGTACCCGGACAGCCGGGTTGAAGCATCCCCCCAACGGCAGCCCCAGGCCAGAAGAATGAACCTGGGTCATCCGAAGGTATGAGTTGTGGCGACTCGGACAGCAAGATCCGTAGCCTTTTGCGACCATGCCGCTCCGTACGGCCCCACAAGACCGACCCATCGGGCGGCCACCCGCACCTGAACGTCGCCGCCGTCCGGCGTCGTCCCGGCGGTGCCGAGGAAGCCCATCCGGACCAGTCCCTGCACCAGCCGCTGGGGCACCTCCACCGGATCACCCGGCGCGTCGTCCGGAGTGACCACCACCGGCACGTGGTCGAGCAGGGCGTCGCGTACCGCCCGCTGTCCGACCGCCCGGCCGGCTCCCTGGAGTTCCCCCTCGTCCGGGCGCAGACCTGACCGGTCACGGTGGGAATCCGCCGGTCGCGCGCTCGCCGGGCACGGACG
>NZ_JBFAMU010000304.1:0-5966 GCF_040656655.1 Micromonospora sp. NPDC049799 | reverse complement strand
GTGAGCGCCGCGGCCACCGGCGTGGGCGGCGGCTCGGGCAGCAGGTCGGCCAGCAGGTCGGCTCCGGCACGTTCGTCCAGCGGTCGCAACCGGTGGTGCGGCACCCCGTCCGGCGGGGCGGTCGCCGCGGTGAGCAGGACGGCGACCGGCAGCCGGCGCAGCCGTCGAGCGACGAACGCCAGCGTCTCCGCGGTCGGCCGGTCACCCCGGTCGACGTCGTCCATCGTGCAGAGCAGCGGGCGGTCCCGCGCGACGGTCGCGAGCAGGCGCAGCACGGCCAGGCTGAGCGCCAGGCGACGCTCGGCGGGGCAGCCGGCACCGCTTACCGTCCGGCGCAGCAGTCGCGCCTGCGGGCCGGGCAGCGTACCGATCCGGTCGAGCACCGGGTCCAGGAGGCGCTGCAGCCCGGCGTACGGCAGGTCCGCCTCCTGGGCCAGACCGGCCCCGGCCAGCACGGTGCACCCGTGGGCGTGCCGCTGGGCGTGCGCGACCAGCGCGCTGCGGCCGGACCCCGGCTCGCCGTGGAACACCAGGGCGCCACCGCCGTCGGGCAGGCCGGCGAGCAGCCGGTGGATCGCGTGGCACTCGTCGTCCCGGCCTCGCAGCACGGTTAATTGCACTCGTGATGCATCAACCATGCATCCAGTTTCACCTATCGGTAACCCGTTGGAAAGAGTTGGCGGGTCAGCGCTCGGCGACCTCGGCCAGCAGCGCGCCCACCGTACGGGCCATCACCGCCCGCGCCGCGTCCACGCCCAGCCCCAGGCCGTCGCGCAGCATCGACCACGCCGGCCACATGCTGGCCGCGACGATCGCGTCGACCAACTGCCCCCGGCCCGGCCCGGCCAGCGCCAGCTCGGCGGCGAAGAGTTCCTCGATCTCGTCCCGGACCCGTTCGATGTGCTTGAGCCGGTTGCGGCGCAACTGCCCGGAGACCGGCTCGCGCATCTGCGCGGCCCGCGCCGACGGCGCGATGAGCTGGAGCAGCCGCGCCCGCTGCCGGCAGTACGCGTCGACCCGCCGGGCCAGCGGCAGCGCGCGCGAGATCGGCCGGTACGCGGCGTCCTGCTGGCGGAGCACCTCCGCGCCGCTGGCCTCGAAGAGGGTCTCCATGTCCTTGAAGTTGGTCCAGAGCGTCCGCAGCGACACACCGGCCCGCTCGGCGATCCGCTCGCCGGTCGGCCGGAGGTCCCCCTCGGAGATGAGGGCGAGGTGCGCCTCGACGATCGCCGCCCGGGTGCGCTCGGCGCGGGCGGTCCGCCCGTCGACCCGTTCCGGTACCTCGGCCCGGCCCATCCGCCCCTGCCCCCTCACCGCCGCCACGGCGTCTCCAGCGGCACGGGCGAGTCTAGACGCGGGCCGACCCAGGCGCCCTCGGCGTCGAGCCGCTGCGCGATGGCCACTCCGATCCCGCGACTGGCTCCGGTGACGAGGGCGACGCGGTCGGTGAAACGGTCTGAATTTGCATTCACGGTGCAAATAGTAGGAGGTTCACCGCTGCCGGTCAACGCCCGGCCCGGTCGACGGCGACGATGCCGCGACCGGGCCGGGCGGTGTCGGGTCAGGACGCGGTCGGTACGCCGTTGGCCGGCGGCGGGGTCGTCGTCGCGGTGTACTCGCGCACCGCCCCGTCCCCCTCGTCGGTCTCGTACGCCGGCCCGAAGTAGCTCTGCACTCCCCCGGTGACCCGGGTCAGCCGCTGCCCACCGTATCCGGAGTGGTCGGTGGTGGAGTAGCGCAGCGGCGCCAGACCGGGCCCCTGGTAGCCGCCCCTGCGGACCGCCTCGACCACCGACTCGCGGGTGAGGTCCTTGCCGGCGGCGAGCAGCACCTGCACGAAGAGATACCCGACGGCCATGCCGTAGACGGTGTTGCCGTCGAACGGCGCGTCCCCGTTGTACTCCTTGTTGACCTTCGTGAAGAGCTGGATCCACGGGTCGGTGGTGGCGTTCTGCATCGGCAGGTAGTTGGCGCCGATCAGGCCCTCGAGCAGCGGGGCGGCCTGGCCGAGCTGCTTGGCGAGGGTCGGGTGGTCGGCGCCCACGTTGGACACCACCCACTGCGGCCGGAAATCGAGGCGGGCGGCGGTGCCGATGGACAGCGCGGTGAAGCCGGGAACGGTGGCGAGGACGACCACCTGGCACCCGCCGGCCTTGAACGCGCCGATCTGCGGCGCGACGTTGGTGTTGCTGGTGACGTACGTCTGCTTGACCGCGACCCCGCCGGCACCCAGCACCTTCTCCACTCCGGCCAGGCTGTCGCGCCCGAAGTCGTCGTCCTGGCCGAGGAAGCAGACCTTGCGCCCGGGAAGGGCCGTCTTGACGTGGTTGGCGAGGATCTTGCCCTCCACCGTGTAGTCCGGGTTGAAGCCGAACGTCGAGGGATACTTCTCGGGCTGGTCCCAGGTGCGGCTGCCGGAGGCGACGAAGAGGTCCGGCACCCGGTTGCTCTTGAGGAAGTCCAGCACGCCCGAGTGCGTCGGCGTACCGAGTCCGTTGAGGATCGCGAACACCTTGTCCTGGAGCACGAGCTGGCGGACGACCTGCTGGGTGGTCGCCGGGTTGTACCCGTCGTCCATGATCTTGTACGTGATCTTCCGGCCGTGCACACCCCCGTTGGCGTTCACGAAGTCGAAGTACGCCTTCGTCGCGGGGGCGATCTTCGAGTAGCCGGCCGACGCCGGCCCGGTGAGCGGCATGTGGGTGCCGACCACGATCTCGGTGTCGGTGACGCCGGGCACCGACCCGCGTCCGGAGCCGCCGTCGCCGTCGCCGCCGCAGCCGGCGGCGCTGACGAGCAGGGCGATGCTGGTGGCGATCGCGAGACCGCCTCGTGCCGTACGGTGCATGGAACACCGGCCTTTCGTCGTGCGGACGTGGTGGGGGGTGGAACGCCCGACCGGAGCCGGACCAGGACCTCAGGACCGCCGGCCGGGCCGGCGGGCGAGCAGGGCGCGGCCGAGCCGGGACAGCAGTCCCTGCACGCCGCCGGGCGCGACGATCATGACGACGACCAGGGTCACCCCGAAGATCGCCAACGGGAGGTTGCCCTCCAGCCGCTGCGCCGCCGCCGGCGAGAGGGCCAGCTGCTCGGTCACCGAGTGACTCAGGTCGGGCAGCGCGACCAGCAGCACGGCGCCCCACACCGCGCCGGCGAGCCGCCCCAGGCCGCCGATCACCACGGCCATGAGCAGGAACAGCGACAGGGTCAGGGAGAACGCGCCGGGCGACACGCTCTGCGCGAGCACCGCGAGCAGGGCGCCGCCGAGTCCGGCGGTGGCGGCGCTGACGACGAAGGCCAGCACCTGCGTACGCGCGACGTGGATGCCGGCCAGGCGGGCCGCCACCTCGTCGTCGCGGACCGCCCGGAAGGTGCGGCCGTACCGGCTGCGGACCAGGTTGGCCAGCAGCAGCAGGACGAGCAGGGTGACGGCGGCGGCGATCCAGAACTGCCACCGCTCGTACGGGAAGTACGGGCCGAGGCCCAACGGCGGTGGCTCGACCGGCACCGACAGGCCCTGCTCACCGTTGAAGACGCCGTCGAACGTGACGGTCAGCGCCGGCACCACGACCGCCACGGCCAGGGTCACCCCGGCCAGGTACGGCCCGCGCAGCCGGGCCGCCGCGACGCCGACCACGGCGCCGACGCAGACGGTGACCGCGGCGGCGGCGGCGAGGGAGACCGGCAGCAGCCAGCCACCGGTGACGCCCCGGTCGGCGAACGCGGTCTGGCTCAGGGCGAGGGTGTACGCGCCGGTGGCCATCAGCGCCCCGTGCCCGAGCGACAGTTGGCCGTTGAGGCCGGTCAGCACGGTCAGCCCGGCGGTGGCGCACAGGTACGCCGCCACGGTGGCGAGCTGGAAGTTGCGGAACGGCTCGACGGCGTAGCTCAGCCCGAGCAGCAGCAGCCCGGCGACCAGGACCACGGCGAGGTGCCGCAGCAGGGTGCTGCCGCGACGCGCCGGTATCTCGTCCCGGGCCTGCCCGGTCGCCCGCTGGCGGGGCGGCACGGCCGCCCGGGTGGCGCTCACACCCGCCTCGCGGTGACCGTGGCGAACAGCCCGCCCGGACGGACCAGCAGCACCGCCAGGAGCAGGACGAGCACCGCGAGCGGTGTGCGGTCGCTGCCGGCGTAGCCGCTGACGTACGACAGCAGCAGGCCGACCGCCAACCCGCCGACCACCGCCCCTGGTGGACTGTCGAGCCCACCGACGACGGCCGCGGTGAACGCCGAGACGAAGACCAGGTCCATCGCGTGCGGGTGCAGGCCCAGCTCGGTTGGGATGACCAGCATCGCCGCCAGCGCGCCGACCCCGGAGGCGAGCGCCCAGCCGAGGGTGAGCATGCCTCCCACGTTCACCCCGAGCAGGCGGGACACCTCGGGGGCGAACGCGGCCGCCCGCATCCGCAGACCCACGGGGGTGCGGGCGAAGACCCAGGCGAGCGCGGCCACCACCACCCCGACCGCACCGAAGACGAACAGGTCGTACGGCGACAGCAGCGCGAGGCCGCCCACGGTGAGCGCGCCACGGGAGAAGGGCGTGCCCGCGGGCCGGAACTCGCTGCCGTAGACCATGCCCAGGACCGCCTGGATCAGCAGCACCAGCCCGAGGGCGACGATCACCGGGTTGAGCGGCGAGGCGTGGTCGACGTACCGCATCACCGCCCGGTCCACGACCGCGCCGAACAGCAGGCCGGCGGCGAGCGCGGCCAGGAAACCCAGCCAGTACGAGCCGGTCGCGGCCGAGACGCCGTAGGCGACGTACGCGGCGGCGACCGCCATCGCGCCCTGGGCGAAGTTGACGACCCGCGCGGCCCGCCAGATCAGCACTAGGGCCAGCGCGAACGCGGCGTAGACCGCTCCCCGGGACAGGCCGTCCAGGGTGAGGAAGACGAAGCGGTCCACAGTTCTCCTCCGGGGGGTGGTCAGAAGCCGAGGTAGGCGTGGCGCAGGTCGACGTCGTCGCGCAGGGCGGCGGCCGGTGCGGTGGTGACCACCCGCCCGAGGGACATCACCACGCCCTGGTCGGCGACGGAGAGCGCGCTGCGGACGTTCTGCTCGACCAGCAGGACGGTCAGCCCGGTGCTGTCGCGCAGGTGTCGCAGCAGGGCCATGGTCCGGGCGACGACCCGGGGCGCGAGGCCGAGCGACGGCTCGTCGAGCAGCAGCAGGCGGGGCCGGCCGACCAGCGCGCGGCCGAGCGCGAGCATCTGCCGCTCACCGCCGGAGAGCTGGTGCCCGAGGTGCCGGCGGCGTCGGGCCAGGGGCTCGAAGAGCTGGTAGACCTCATCGAGGGCCCGGCCGGCGTCGGCCCGGTCGCGCCGCCAGAGCCCGCCGAGGCGCAGGTTCTCGTCCACGGTCAGCTCGCCGATGACGCCGCGCCCCTCCGGCACGTGGGCCATGCCGCGGCGGACCAGCTGCTCCACCGGCGTACCGCGCAGGTCCTCACCAGCGAGCAGGATCCGGCCGGCGGACGGGCGCAGCATGCCGGACAGGGTGCGCAGCAGGGTGGTCTTGCCGGCGCCGTTGGCACCGACCACGGCCGCGATGGTGCCGGCCGGGACGGTGAGGTCGACGGCGTGCAGCACCGGGGCGGCGCCGTAGCCGGCCACCAGGCCACGCGCCACCAGCAGACCGTCGTCGGTCATGTGGTTGCCTCGTCGACGGCGGCGCCGAGGTAGGCGTCGGTGACGGCCGGATCGTCGCGGACCTCGTCGGGGGCACCGGCGGCGATCACCTTGCCGAAGTCGAGCACGACGAGGTCGTCGCACACGTCCATCACCAGGTCCATGTGGTGCTCGACCAGCAGCACCGCGCAGGGGTCGCTCTCGCGGCGGGGCAGCTGCCGGATCAGCTCCGCCAGCTCGGTGATGTCCTCGGCGCCGAGGCCACCGGCCGGCTCGTCGAGCAGGAGCAGCCGGGGTCGGGCGGCGAGCGCGCGGGCGAGCGCGACCCGCTGGCGTACG
>NZ_JBFAMU010000303.1:0-5983 GCF_040656655.1 Micromonospora sp. NPDC049799 | reverse complement strand
GTCGCTCCCCCGCCCGGTGAGCGCGTGCGCCTCGCCCTCGTTGACGACCAGCAGGTCCGTGGCGGCGAGCAGCTCCGCCGGGAGCGGTCGGGCCGGCGCGGCGTTGAGCACGACCCGGGTGCCGGCGTCCCGGGCGGCCAGCGCCGCCTCGGTCACCGTCTCGACCGGGATCTCCAGCTGGGCCACCAGGACGTCGGCCGCGCGTACGAGGGAGCGCTCGTCCTCCGTTAGGCCGGTCATCGAGGCGTTCGCGCCGGGGCTCACCACGATCGCGTTCTCGCCGTCGGCGCTGACCATGACCAGGGCCACACCGGAGGTGCCGTAGGTGACCCGGAGCCGGCTGGTGTCCACTCCGGCGGCGGTGATCCTGGCGCGCAGCGTGACCCCGAAGGAGTCGGAGCCGATCGCCCCGAGGAACGCGCAGGAGGCGCCGGCCCGGACGGCGGCGACCGCCTGGTTGGCGCCCTTGCCGCCGGCCACCATCACGAAGTCGGTGCCCAGTACGGTCTCCCCCGGACGGGGCAGGGCGGGGGCGGTGGCCACCAGGTCCATGTTGGCGCTGCCCACGACGACGATCCGGGTCTGCGGCACGCGCGTACCTCCTCAGGCGGCGCGGGCGGTGTACCGGTCGCCGTGCCGCTCGACCAGCAGGGGCAGGCCGAACGTCTTGGACAGGTTGTCGCCGGTCAGCGTGTCGGCCAGCAGCCCCTGCGCCACCACCCCGCCCTCGCGCAGCAGCAGCGCGTGGGTGAAGCCCGGCGGGATCTCCTCGACGTGGTGGGTCACCAGCACCAGCGCCGGGGCGTCCGGGTCGTACGCCAGGTCGGCCAGGCGGGCGACCAGGTCCTCCCGGCCACCCAGGTCGAGCCCGGCGGCCGGCTCGTCGAGCAGCAGCAGTTCGGGGTCGGTCATCAGCGCCCGGGCGATCTGGACGCGCTTGCGCTCCCCCTCCGACAGGGTGCCGTACGTGCGGTCGGCGAGGGCGGCGACACCGAGCTGGCCGAGCAGCGCGCGGGCCCGGGCCTCGTCGCCGGGGTCGTAGCTCTCCCGAAAGCGCCCGACGACCGACCAGGCGGCGGTGACCACCACGTCGGTGACCCGCTCGTCGGCGGGCAGTCGCTCGGCGAGGGCGGCGGTGGAGAGGCCGATCCGGGTGCGCAGCTCGGTGACGTCGGTGCGGCCGATGCGCTCGCCGAGCACGTGTGCGGTGCCGCCGGTCGGGTGGAGTCGCCCGGCGGCGAGGTTCAGCAGGGTGGTCTTCCCGGCACCGTTGGGGCCGAGCACGACCCAGCGCTCGTCCAGCTCGACCCGCCAGTCCACGTCGTGCAGCAGCGCCGTGCCGGACCGGCGTACGGCGACGCCGTCGAGGCTGACCACCAGATCCGCGTCCACGGGAGAGGGTGCGGGTGCGGCGCCACGGGCGCCGGGGATCAGGTCACCAGTCACCCGCCCATCCAACCACGCAGCACGTGGTGCCCCCCACGGGCGGTGTCCTGGCCATAGGGTGGGGCGCCGTGTCATTGATCACCACAGCCGGAGGACGCCGGATGCCCGGTCGGAGAAGGGAGCCGCGCGGATGAGCGCGGTCATCGAGATCGAGGGTCTGCGCAAGACCTTCCACACCCTGCGGCACGGGCGCCGGGTGGCCGTCGACGGCTTCGACCTGGTCGTCGAGGCCGGGCAGATCCACGGCTTCCTCGGCCCCAACGGGTCGGGCAAGACGACCACGCTGCGCGCCCTGCTCGGGCTGGTCCGCGCCGACGCCGGCCGGATGGCGGTGCTCGGGGAACGCTCGCCGGAGCGCCTGACGCGGGTGACCGGTCGGGTCGGCGCGATCGTGGAGAGCCCGCAGTTCTTCGGCAACTTCACCGGCCACCGCACCCTGCGCCTGCTCGCCCGGGCGGGCGGGGTGCCGGTCAGCCGGGTGGACGAGGTTCTGGAGCAGGTGGGCCTGCGCGACCGGGGCCACGACCGGGTCAAGGGCTACTCGCTGGGCATGAAGCAGCGCCTGGCGGTGGCCTCGGCCCTGTTGAAGGATCCGGAGCTGCTGATCCTCGACGAGCCGGCGAACGGGCTGGACCCGGCCGGCATCCGGGAGATGCGGGACCTGATGCGCACCCTCGCGGACGCGGGCGTGACGGTGCTGGTGTCCAGCCACATCCTGGCCGAGATCCAGTTGATCTGCGACCACGTGACGATCATCTCGCGCGGCCGCCGGGTGGCGGCCGGCCCGGTCGACGAGGTCCTGGCCGGTTTCGACCGGCACGAGGTGCTGGTCCGGGTCGACGACCCGGAACGGGCCACGGAGCTGCTGCGGGCGGCCGACCTGACGGTCGTCGGGCACCCGGACCACCTGGTGGTGACCGACGTCGCCGACGCCACCCAGATCAGCCGGCTCCTCGGCGAGCAGGGCGTCTGGCTGCGCGAGCTGACCCCGCTGCGGCCGGACCTGGAGAGCGTCTTCCTGGAGCTGACCGGCACCGCACCGCACCCGACTGTGCCCCGCCAGGGGGATGGCACGACCCGCCCCGACGACGCGATCATCGACCTCGACGCCTCAGGAGTGGACGCGTGAACCTGGTCCGTGCCGAGCTGGAGCGCCTGGCCGCCCGGCGCTTCGTGCAGCTCATGCTCGTCCTGCTGGTGGCGGCCTTCGGCATCACCGCGGCCACCACCCTGGCCAACTCGCACCGGCCGACCGTCGCCGAGGTGTCCGACGCGCAGCGGCAGGCGGCCGACGCGCGACGCGATCTGGAGCTGACGTACGAACGGTGCCTGACCCGGGAGCGGGGGGCCCTGCCGACGGAGGAGGTCGACCAGTACTACCCCGCGAACTGCAGCGAGATCGACCCGGGGCGGATGGAGCGGCTGCCGGTGGCGGCGGACTTCCTCTACGGGGTCTTCACGTTCGCCCAGGAGGCGCGCCCGCTGCTCTACTTCCTCATCGCGTTCCTGGTGCTGTTCGGGTTCCTGGTCGGCGCCTCCTACATCGGGGCGGACCTGAACTCCGGCGGGGTCGTCAACCTGCTGCTCTGGCGACCGGCCCGGCTGGCCGTGCTGGGCGCCAAGCTGGGCACGCTGCTCGGGACGGTGGCGGTGCTGGCACTGGTGGCGTCGGCCGCGTACCTGGGAACGTTCTGGCTCATCGCGCAGGCGGCCGGGCAACCCGGCGTCCTCGACGACGAGTTCTGGCGATCGTTGGGCGTGATCTGGGGCCGGGGGATGCTGCTGGTGCTGCTCTCCTCGGCGATCGGGTTCGCCATCGCCACGCTGGGCCGGCACACCTCGGCGGCGCTCGGCGCGGTCGCCGCGTACGCGGTCCTGTGGGAGCTGGGCGCGCGACTGGTGCTGACGATCCTCGACGCCCGGCGACCCGACCAGCTGATGCTCTCCAGCTACCTGCAGGCCTGGTTGACCGGCCGGGCGACGTTCTGGGACAGCCGGGCCTGCCCCGACGGGGGCATCGGCTGGGTCTGCGACCCGTCCTACGTGATGACCTGGCGGCCGGGTCTGGTCGTGCTGCTCGTGGTGACCCTGGCGCTGACCGGCGCGGCGTTCGCGGTGTTCCGCCGCCGCGACCTCGTCTGATCCCTCCGGAGCGGCCCGGGTGCGGCAACTCCTTGCAGCACCCGGGCCTCAGGTGAAATATTCCTTCACATGGCGGACGGCGGCGGCACCCGGTCAGCCGACCGTGGACCCGAACACCTCGTCCCGTACGGCGTCCAGCGCGGTGTGCAGCGCGCCGCTCAGGATCGGCTCCTCGGTCAGCCCGGTGGGCGCCACGCGGGGACGCACCAGGGTGATCGCCGCGACCTCGTGCTGCACCCGCTCCGCCAGCGCCGCCCCGCCGGCCTGACCCACCTCACCGGCCAGCACCACCAGCGGCGGGTCCAGCACGACGCAGGTGCTCGCCACACCGAGGGCGAGCCGGCGGGCCACCTCGTCGAGCATCGGGCCGCCGGCCGTGCCGTCGGCGATCGCCGCGCGTACCCCACCGGCGGCCGAGGAGTCCGGGTATCCGTGCTCGCGGGCCAGCGCGCGGACCGCGTCCGCTCCGATCAGCTGCTGGAACGCCGGCTTGGCCCGGCGGGAGACGTCCCGCGGGATGGGCGCGCCGGGCACCGGCAGGTAACCGATCTCGCCCGCCGCGCCACTGCTGCCGTGGTGCAGCCGTCCACCCAGCATGATCGCCAGACCGACGCCGGCTCCCACCCAGACCAGGACGAAGTCCGGTACGCCCCGGGCGGCGCCGGAACGGGCCTCGGCCATCGCGGCCAGGTTCACGTCGTTCTCGAAGACCACCGGGGTGTGCAGGTCGTCGCGCAGCGCGGCGAGCAGGCCGCTGTGCCAGCGCGGCAGGTTGAACGCGAACGTGATGTCACCGCTGCCCGGGTCCACCAGGCCGGGGGTGCCCAGCACGATCCGCCGGACGCTCGACAGTTGCGCCTGGGCGCTGCTGGCCGCCTTGACCACCGCGTTGTGCACCACGCCCACCGGGTCGTCGGTGTCCCGGGTCGACTGCTCGACCCGACCGATCACCGCGCCGGTGATGTCCGCGCAGGCCGCCACGACCCGGTCCGGCCCGACGTCCACGCCCACCACGTGGGCGCTGTTGGGTCGGACGGCGTACAGCTGGGCGTTCGGCCCCCGGCCGCCGGCCTGCTCGCCGACCCGGGTGACCAGGCCGCGCTCCTCCAGGCGCTCGACCAGCTGCGAAGCGGTGACCTTGGACAACCCGGTCAGCTCGCCGAGCCGGGCCCGGGTCAGCGGCCCCTGCTCCAGGAGCAACTCCAACGCCGCGCGGTCGTTGAGTGCCCGCAACAGGCGGGGGGTGCCGGGCAGCCGGGTCGCACTCATGCCAGGTCCTCGAAATTCTATAAAGTTTGCTAACCGTAAACGGAGCTGGGGACGGGTAGCCGTAGCGTATCGGCCACCCGGGACGGCGGTGGTCGGCCGACCCGGTACCCCGATCACCACCTCCGGTACGACGACGGTGCCCCCGGGGCACCAAGAGGGAGGATCACGTGGGGCACGATCCAGGACTGCGCCGGCTGGTGCTCGGCACGCTGCTGGCCGCGTACCCGGGGCCGGTGCCACCGGACTGGGCGGTCGACCTGGTGGGCGAGGGCCTCGCCGGGCACACCCTGTTCGGCACCAACATCCACGACCCGTCCCAGATCGCCGCGACCACCGCCGCGCTGCGCGCCGGCCGGTCGGACGTGCTGATCGCCATCGACGAGGAGGGCGGGGACGTGACCCGGCTGGCGCACGCCACCGGCAGCCCGTACCCGGGCAACGCGGCCCTCGGCGCGATCGGCGACACCGCCCTGACCCGACGGGTCCACGAGGCGATCGGCGCCGAACTGGCCGCGCTCGGGATCACCGTCAACCTGGCGCCGACCGTCGACGTGAACAGCGCCGACGACAACCCCGTCATCGGCACCCGCTCGTTCGGCGCGGACCCGATCCGGGTGGCCGCCCACGCCGCGGCGGCGGTGGCCGGACTCCAGGCGGCCGGGGTCGCCGCCTGCGCCAAGCACTTCCCCGGCCACGGCGCCACGGTCGCCGACTCCCACCACGAACTGCCGCTGGTCGACGTACCCGTCGAGGTGCTGCGCCGGCGCGACCTGCCGCCGTTCGCGGCGGTCGTCGCGGCGGGCGCGCGGGCGGTGATGACCGCCCACATCCGGGTGCCGGCCCTGACCGGCGACGGTCCGGCCACCTTCAGCCGGGCCGTGCTGGTCGACCTGCTGCGCGGCGAGTACGGCTTCACCGGCGCCGTCGTCACCGACGCACTGGAGATGAAGGGTGCGGCGGTCGCCGCCGGGGGGATCGGCCCGGCCGCCGTCCGCGCCCTGGCCGCCGGTGCGGACCTGCTCTGCATCGGCGCGCCGAGGAAGGCGTCGGCCCAGCGCCCGACCTCGTCGAACACCTTCTGGCGTCCGTCGGGGCCGGAGAGTGTGAGGTCGTGCATCCCGCCGTC
>NZ_JBFAMU010000302.1:0-6026 GCF_040656655.1 Micromonospora sp. NPDC049799 | reverse complement strand
CGTCGGGTCGGCGGCGGTCGGCGGTCGGGCCGCGGTGGCCCGGGCCAGCGTCTCGCCCGCCTTCGGTGGGCCCGGTGGCCCCGGTGGGCCGACCGGCCCCGGTCGCGGTGCGCGGGGTGCCGGCGACCCGAACGCGGTCGCCCGGGCGAAGAAGCGCAAGCGCGTCAACATGCTGATCGCCGGGTTCGCCGTGTTCATCATGCTCGCCGGCATGGGCGTCGTCGGCTTCACGTACTACTCGACGACCGTGGTGCTGCCGAACGAGATCCCGCTGCCGCTCTCCACCACCGTCTACACGTCGGACGGCAAGACCCCGGTGGCGAAGCTGGGCAACGAGAACCGCATCTTCGTCACCATCGACCAGATCCCCCCGCACGTGCGCGACGCGGTCGCCGCCGCCGAGGACAGGAACTTCTACCGGCACTCCGGCGTCGACTACAAGGGCATCGCCCGGGCCGCGTGGAACAACCTCTCCGGCGGCGACAAGCAGGGTGCCTCGACGATCACCCAGCAGTACGCCCGCAACGCGTTCGAGAACCTGAAGGACGACAGTTACGGACGGAAGGTGAAGGAGGCGATCCTCGCCTCCAAGCTGACCGACGAGCAGTCCAAAGAAGAGATCATGCAGAACTACCTCAACGTGATCTACTTCGGGCGCGGCGCGTACGGCATCGAGGCGGCGGCGAACACCTACTTCAACAAGCCGGCGAAGAACCTGACGCCCGCCGAGGGCGCAGTGCTCGCCGCGCTGATCAAGCAGCCGGTGCCCAGCCCCACCCACAAGGGCTACGACCCGGCGGTCAACCCGCAGGAGGCCCAGGACCGCTGGAACTACGTCATCAACGGCATGGTCGAGGAGGGCTGGCTGGACGCCCCCGGCCGGCCGGCGCGCCCGACCGCGTACCCGAAGGTCTGGCCGCCCAAGGACAGCAACGGCTTCGGTGTGAAGTCGCCGCGCGGCAACGTGATCAACTATGTCCGGCAGGAGATGGAGCAGTGGGGCATCTGCTCCGATTCCGGCGCTGCCGGCAAGCCCACCTGCGTGGACGAACTGCGCGAGGGTGGTTACAAGATCACAACCACCATCAACCCCAAGATGCAGGCCGCCCTGGAGGCGGCCGCCCAGCCGGACCGCAAGGGCTCGGTGCTCAACGGCCAGCCGAAGAACCTTATGTCGGCGGCGGTCTCGATCGACCCGAAGACCGGCCGGGTGCTCGCCTACTACGGCGGTGACAGCGGCGCGGACTTCGACTACGCCGGCAAGAACACCAACGCCAACGGCGACATCGTCGGCGGCCATCCGCCGGGCTCGTCGTTCAAGGTCTACACCCTCGCCGCGGCGATCGACGCCGGCATCTCCGTGAAGTCCCGCTGGAACGCCACCCCGTTCAAGCCCGAGGGGTACGCCAAGGAGATTCAGAACGCCGGTCGCGACGTGACCAAGACGTGCAACAAGTCCTGCACCCTTGAGGAGTCGACGGTCCGGTCCTACAACGTGCCGTTCTTCCGCGTGGCCGAGGAGATCGGCGCCGACAAGGTCGTCGAGATGGCGAAGAAGGCCGGCGTCAGCACCATGTGGACGGTCGACCCGCCGAAGCCGTACAACCTGGTCAAGGAAGACTCCAAGGACCTGGCCCCGAGCAAGTTCGACCGGGTGGTCGGGTTCGGCCAGTACCCCATCACGGTGCTCGACCACGCCAACGGCCTCGCCACGCTCGCGAACGACGGCGTGTACAACAAGGCTCACTTCGTGCTCAAGGTCGAGAAGCAGAACAAGGAGACCGGCAAGTGGGACAAGGTGCCGGGGACCGGTGAGAAGCTCAAGGGCCAGCAGCGGATCAAGGCGGACGTGGCCCGAGAGGTGACCGCCGTGCTCAAGCAGATCCCGGAGAAGAACAACGCCGCGCTGGACGGGCACGACGCCGCCGGCAAGACCGGTACCTGGGAGCACAACGGCACCGCGCGCAACGCGCACGCCTGGATGGTCGGCTACGACAAGCACGTCGCCACCGCGGTCTGGATCGGCAGCCGGGACACGAAGAAGCCGCAGATCGTCGACGACGACGGCAAGGACATCGGCGGCAGCAGCTTCCCGGCGAAGCTCTGGAAGCGCTACATGGACGCGGCGCTGGACGGCAAGGAGAAGTACGACCTGCCCAGCATCACCGGCATGGGCGACGACAAGGCCGGCGACGGCGAGGCCCCCGCGCCGCCGCCCCCGCCGCCGGGTGGCCAGCCGGGCCAGCAGCCCAACTGCGGGCCGCTGGACCTGTTCTGCCCGGACAACGGCGGCAACGGCAACAACAACGGTGGTGGCAACAACGGCGGCCAGGCCCCGACCGAGCCGACCGATCCCGGAGGGGGCGGCGGCGGAGAGGGCATCCTGCCCAGCATCACACCCCGGATACGGGACTGATCGACGAACGCCGCCGGCGGCCGGAGCAGCAGCTTCGGCCGCCGGCGGCTTTTCGCGTACCGCGATGTTCGCGTCGGGACGGGACGCGGACCCCCGGCGTACGGCAGGATGCACCCTCATGAGCACGAAGCCGACGCGCGGCATCGACGACGCCGGTGCCCCCGACCACCCGTCCCGGTCCGACGACTTCGTCCGCGGGGTGTCCGGGGTGATCGGTGGCCCGCTGGGTGACCATGCGGTCGCCCTCGACCGGCCCGCCGGACGGGAGCGGCGATTCTGGACCGCCACCCGGATCGTCCTGGCCCTGGTCTGTCTGACCCTCGCCCTGCACTGGGTGCAGAAGTCGCCCTGCCAGGACGGCGCGTGGCAGAACAACGTGCAGTACACCCGGTTCTGCTACACCGACGTGCTGGCGCTCTACTACGCCGAGGGCCTCAACGAGGGCAAGGTCCCCTACCGCGACCACCCGGTCGAGTACCCGGTGCTCACCGGGTACTTCATGGGCGCGCTCGGCCTGCCGGTGCACGCCCTCGGGGCCGACGACCCGTCGCTCAACCAGGGCCAGTGGTTCTACAACCTCAACGCCCTGGTCCTCGGTGCGCTCGCGGTGGCGACCGTCGCCGTGCTCCTCGCGCTGCGCCGCCGACGACCATGGGACGCCGCACTCTTCGCCCTCGCGCCCGCGCTGCTGCTCACCGCCACCGTCAACTGGGACCTCCTCGCCATCGGGCTCGCCGCGTTCGGGTTGCTCGCCTGGGCGCGCAGGAGGCCCCTCGTGGCCGGCCTGCTGCTCGGCCTGGCCGGCGCGGCGAAGATGTGGCCGCTGTTCATCCTCGGCCCGATCCTGGTGCTGGCCCTGCGGGCCGGCCGGATGCGCGCCGCCCTCACCGCAGTCGGCGCCGCCGTGGTGTCACTGGTCCTGGTGAACCTGCACGCCGCCGTGAACTATCGGGAGAACTGGGACCGCTTCTTCGAGCTGAACACCGAGCGACCGATCGACTGGGGCACCCTCTGGTACATCGGCCGCTACCTCGACGGGAAGACGGGCGGCACGGCCCCCGGCGACCTCGGGCCCTTCGAATGGCTCAACGCCAACATCCCGGCGCTCAACAACCTGTCGTACGCCCTGTTCGGGCTGGCCTGCCTCGGCGTGGCCGCGCTGGCGCTGCGGGCGCCGCGCCGCCCGCGCCTCGCCCAGCTGGCGTTCCTGGTGGTGGCCGCGTTCCTGATCTTCAGCAAGGTGTGGTCGCAGCAGTTCGTGCTCTGGCTGCTGCCGCTGGTGGTGCTCGCCCGCCCGAAGTGGGGCGCGTTCCTCGCCTGGCAGGTCGCCGAGATCTGCTACTTCGCGGCCTTCTACGGGGAACTGCTCGGCGCGGCGACCAGCCGTCCGGTCTTCCCCGAGGGCGTCTTCGTGCTGGCCGCGACGCTCCGGCTCGGCACCGTGGTGCTGCTCTGTGTGCTGGTCGTGCGGGAGATCCTGCACCCGGAGGAGGACGCGGTACGCGCCACGTACGACGACGACCCCGACGGCGGTGTGCTCGACGGCGCACCGGACGTGGGCTGGCTCCGGCGATGGCGTGATCGCGCCACCGCCGGAGAGCCGTCGCCCGCGCCGGTCACCGCCCAGCCGGCTCAGAGCCGGTAGACGACCACCTCACCGATCTCCTCGCGGGTGATGCCCAACCCGTCGACCGGCGCGTCGATGCTGATCTCCCACGGCGTGCCGGCGACCTGGTCGCGCATCACCAGCACCTGGCGGACACCGAGGATGCGCAGGTAGTCGACGCTGGTCTGGTCGGGGAAGGCGATCGTCACCCGGCGCACGTCCTCGAGCCGGTCCGGGGTGAAGCCGCTGCCGCCGTTCACGATGTCCTGGAAATGGGTGGTGGACCAGAGCATCACCGGCTGGTCGAGGTTCTGACTGCTCGGCAGCACCAGCAGCGGACCGTCCACGGCGCGCATGGCGGCGGGCTGAGCCGGCACCACGGGGTGCGGCGTGGCGTTGAGCCCCTCGGCGACGACCAGCAGCAGCGGCACCAGCGTGGCCAGCCGCAGCCACGGGCTCGGCCAGGAGGGAATGCGTTCGGCGGAGATCTCCCGGACCCGCTCGGAGAACGCGCTCACCGCGCCGGCCGCCAGCAGACCGAGGAACAGGGTCGCCCACAGCATCAGCCGGCCCGGCGTGCGCAGGCCGTTCCACCCGGGCAGGTGCTCGAAGAGCGGCACGTAGGTGAACGTGCCGTCGAAGAACTGCGTCCCCATGGAGAGCACCATGCTCACCAGGACACCGGCGAGGAGCAGCAGCCGGTGTCGCAGCCGCCACACCGAGAAGAACAGGCCACCGGCGGCGAGCGCGTACAGGACGTAGCCGGGGAGCAGGGTCATCTCCGGGTGCCACGGCAGTGCCGCCCGCGCCCCCTCGTGCAGCCCGCCCCACACCCTCGACTCGGCCGGCGCGGTGAGGAACCCGCTGGCCGGGGGCGAGAACACGTCGATGTCGCCGACCGTGCGTTGCGCCTGCGGGTGCAGCTCCGCGACCTTGAAGTACGGGATCGCCAGCAGCACGCCGACGCCCGCGAAGAGCGCCCCGCCGACCAGGTCCGCGGTCAGCAGCCGGACACCGAACGGCCGCTTCACCGGCCGGACGACCCACCGCCGCAGGCACCACGTCACGGCCGCGACCAGCACGGTCCCACCCAGGAAGTACGCGAACGGCAGGCCGATGCCGAAGCCCAGGCTGAGCTGCCAGGCGGCCACCAACCAGCCGGTGTAGACCCACCCGTCATGGCGGCGCTCCGGCCGGTAGCCGTGGCGCAGCGACCAGCCGTGCCCCCTGGCCAGCATCGCCAGGGCGAGCGGGATGCCGCCGTTGGAGACCACGTGCAGGTGGCCGGCCTGGGCGAGCAGCCAGGGCGCGTAGGCGTAGCTCACCCCGGCGACCGCCGCGCCGATCCGGCCCGCGCCCAGTTGGCGCGCCAGGGCGTACGCCCCGAGCGTGGCCAGGGCGTGCGCCAGCACGAACATGATGTTGTACCGCAGTACGGCCGCCTCGGGGCCGCTGCCGATCATGCCGGCCGGGGCGTACCCGAGCAGGGTGTCGGAGAAGGCGAAGCTCCACGGCTCCGGGAAGAACGCGTTGGACTGCCACAGGTTGGCGGGGTTGGTCAGCAGAATGTGCCCCGACCAGGCCATCTGCCAGGCCTGGAGGCTCGGGTCCCAGTAGTCCTGCGGCAGCGTGTAGAGCGGGTACCGCAGCGTCGGCCACGTCATCAGCACGGCCAGCACCAGCGCGCCGAGGCTCGCCAACGTCCACTCGTGCGTCAGCACCCGGCCGACGTGCCGCGCCACCTGTCGCGGTCGCGTCGGTACCAGCTCCGGAGCGGGCGCGAAGGCGGCGAAGGGGTCGTCCTTCTCCGTACCGTCGCCGGTCTTCGTGGTGGCCCCGGCCTTGCCGGTCTCTCCGGCCTCGCTCTCGTCCGCCTTGGTCCCGGCCTTGCCGGCGTCGTCCGCGCTGGTCCCGGCCTTGCCGGCGTCGCCCGCACCGGTTGCGGCCTTGCCGGCGTCGTCCGCGCTGGTCCCGGCCTTGCCGGCGTCGCCCGCACCGGTTGCG
>NZ_JBFAMU010000301.1:0-6043 GCF_040656655.1 Micromonospora sp. NPDC049799 | reverse complement strand
GCCCGGTCACCAGGACGGCCGGACGCAGCCAGGGGTGCCAGTCGGGGCTGCGGTCGAGCAGCGTCCACGACCACCAGGCGGTGACGGCGAGCGTCCCGGCCAGCACGAGCGTCGCGGCGAGCGACCACCGCCGCGTCCCGGAGGCGCGGAGCCGCCACAGCAGCGTGGTGCCGATGCCGACCAACGCGCCGACGGCCGGAGCCAGGGCCACCGTGTAGTACTCGTGGAAGATCCCGGACATGAAGCTGAAGACAGCGCCGGTCACCAGCAGCCAGCCGCCCCACAGCAGCAGGCCGGCGCGGGTGCGGTCGGTACGCGCCGCCCGGCCGGCCACCACCAGACCGGCGACGAGCAGGATCAGCGCGGCCGGCAGCAGCCAGGAGACCTGACCGCCGATCCGGTCGTCGAACATCCGCAGCACACCGGTTTCGCCGCCGAGCAGCGCGGCGCCGCCGGGCGGGCCGACGCTGCCCTCCTCCTCGCCGGTGATCCGGTCGAGGCCGTTGTAGCCGAAGGTCAACTCCAGCACGCTGTTGGTCTGCGAACCGCCGACGTACGGGCGGGCGCTCGCCGGCACCAGCTCGACGACCGCCACCCACCAGCCGCCGGCGACCACCAGGGCGAGACCGGCCAGGAGCAGCTGGCGGAGCCGCCGCCACCGACCGGTCGGCGCGGCGAGCAGGTAGACGCCCGCGAGGACCGGCACCACCAGGAACGCCTGGAGCATCTTGGTGAGGAAGCCGAAGCCGACCAGCGTGCCGGCCAGCACGATCCAGCGGGTGCTCGCCGTCTCCACCGCACGCACGGTGGCGTACGCGGCGGCGACCAGGAGCAGCACCAGCAGGGCGTCGGGGTTGTTGAAGCGGAACATCAACGTCGCCACCGGGGTGACCGCGAGGACCGCACCGGCGATCAGGCCGGCGGCCGGGCCGTACCAGCGGCGGACGGTGGCGTAAAGGACACCGACGGCGGCGACGCCGCAGAGCGCCTGCGGCACCAGCATCGCCCAGCTGTTCAGGCCGAACAGCCGTACCGACAGGACCATCAGCCACAGCGAGGCGGGCGTCTTGTCGACGGTGATCGAGTTGGCCGCGTCGGACGAGCCGTAGAAGAACGCCGTCCAGCTCTCGGAGCCGGCCTGCACGGCCGCCGCGTAGTACGAGTTGGCCCACCCGTTGGCGCCGAGCCCCCACACGTACAGCACGGCGGTGGCCAGCAGCAGAGTGGTGAGGGCCGGGCGGGCCCAGCGGGGCGACCGAGGAACCGGCGGCGCGACCTCGCGGGAGGGCGCCGGAGCGGGCGCGGCGGGCAGGGTCTCTGTTCTGTCCATGCCGGCAAACACTGGGTGGGCGGGCTGTCCCGCTCCCCTGAGCCGCCTATGCGTCCGCTGTGGGATGCGGCAGGCGCACGGTGAACACCGTGCGGCCCGGCCAACTGTCCACGGTGACCGTTCCCTGGTGGGCCTCCACCACGGCCGCCACGATGGCCAGGCCGAGGCCGGTGCTGCCGTGGACCCGGGACCGGGAGCTGTCCCCGCGCGCGAAACGTTCGAAGACCTCCGGCCGCAGCTCGGGTGGGATGCCCGGCCCGTCGTCGGTGACGCGCAGCACGGCGGCGTCGGGCTCGACGCCCAGCGACGCGGTGACGGTGGTGCCCACGGGGGTGTGCACCCGCGCGTTGGTCAGCAGGTTCGCGAGGACCTGGTGCAGCCGGGCGGGGTCGCCGGGCACCCGGACGACCCGTTCGGGCAGGTCGAGCTGCCAGCGGTGCTCCGGGCCGGCGACGTGCGCGTCGCTGACCGCGTCCACGAGCAGCGCGGACAGGTCCACCGACTCGACGGCCAGTGGGCGACCGGAGTCCAGCCGGGCCAGCAGCAGCAGGTCGTCGACGAGGCTGGTCATCCGGGTGCTCTCCGACTCGACGCGGCGCAGCGCGTGGGCCACGTCGGGCGGCACCCGGTCGCGGCCGCGGCGGGACACCTCCGCGTACCCGCGGATGGCAGCGAGAGGGGTGCGCAGCTCGTGGCTGGCGTCGGCCACGAACTGGCGTACGCGTGTCTCGCTGGCCTGGCGGGCGGCGAGTGCGGCGGCGACGTGCCCCAGCATGCGGTTGAGCGCGGCGCCGACCTGGCCGACCTCCGTGCGCGGATCGGTGTCCGCCTCGGGCACGCGGACCGACAGGGCGACCTCGCCCCGGTCCAGGGGCAGCTCGCTGACCCGGCCGGCGGTGGCCGCGACCCGCCGCAGCGGGCGCAGGGTGCGCCGGACGATGAGCGCGCCCGCGCCGCCGGCTACCAGCAGGCCGGCGGCGGCCAACGCGGCCTGCGCGGCGACGAACCACATGACGATTTCCTCGACCTCCGCCAGAGGCAGGGCGAAGGCCCGGACCGTCCCGTCCGGCCACCGTCGCGCGATCGCCCGGTACTCGCCGCGGTCACCGAGGTCGACCGTACGCGGCCCGGCATCCGCCGACAGTCCGCCCAGCGCGGCGACCTCGTCGACGGGCACCCCCTCCCCGCCCTGCCGCTTGCCGGTCTGCACCAGCGCCTGCGTCACCCGTCCCCCGGACAGGGTGGCGACGATCGAGTCCGGTGGCAGGCCCGCCGGGATGAGCAACCCGCCGCCGTCGGGCGGGAAGAACCGGGGGAACGGCCGCCCGTCGCGCGGCCCCGGCTCGGCGGTCAGCTGCGCGTCCACCCGCTCCACCAGGAACTGTCGCAGCGCGACCGTCGCGACGGCGCCGGTCGCGACGCTGACCGCCGCCAGCAGCGCGACCAGGATGACCACCAGACGGGTACGCAGGGACCAGCCGGCCAGCCACCGCCGCAGCCGGCCCCGCTCACTCCGCCGGTTTGAGGACATAGCCGGCGCCGCGCAGCGTGTGGATCATCGGTTTCCGGCCAGCGTCGATCTTCTTGCGCAGGTACGAGATGTACAGCTCGACCACGTTGGCCTGGCCACCGAAGTCGTAGTTCCAGACCCGGTCGAGGATCTGCGCCTTGCTGAGCACCCGCCGGGGGTTGCGCATCAGGTAGCGCAGCAGCTCGAACTCGGTGGCGGTGAGGGTGACGAGCTGCCCGTCGCGGCGTACCTCGTGGCTGTCCTCGTCGAGGCTGAGGTCGCCGACGGTGAGCACCGCCTCCTCGCGGGCCGCGACGGCGAAGCCGGACCGGCGCAGCAGCGCCCGCAGCCGCGCGATCACCTCCTCCAGGCTGAACGGCTTGGTGACGTAGTCGTCGCCACCGACGGTCAGCCCGGCGATCCGCTCCTCCACGGCGTCGCGGGCGGTGAGGAACAGCACCGGGACGGTCGGCGCCGCCGCGCGCAACCGGCGCAGCACCTGGAAGCCGTCGAGGTCGGGCAGCATCACGTCGAGCACCACCGCGTCGGGCTGGAACTGCCGGGCCGTGGTCAGGGCCGACATGCCGTTGCCGGCGGTGCGTACCTGCCAGCCCTCGTAGCGCAGCGCCATCGACAGCAGGTCGGTCAGGGTGGGTTCGTCGTCGACCACCAGGACGCGGACCGGTTCACCATCGGGGCGCCGCAGCTCGATCCGGGCCGGCGCGCCGTGCTCGTCCGTCACCATGGCCCCCATCGTGGGCGCGACCGCTGTGCTGCGTTTGTGCGCATCCTGTGCACCAGCTGTGCCACCCGGTGACGGCCGGTCTCACTCGGTCATGCCGACGGGGTAGGTGTGCACGAACCGCATCGTCCACCCACCGCCCCGAGAATCGGCGCGCTCGTAGAGGTGGTCGGCCAGGCCCGGGTCACCGCCGTCGGGATGGCGCAGGATCCAGCGGGCCGGGGGCCGGCCGTCCGGCTCGGCCGGTAGCGCCCGCTCCAGGTCGTGCGCCGGACCGCCGACGAAGCGTACGGTCACCTCGCTCATCGTCGCACTCCCTCGCGCCGGCTGCCCCTGGCTGGCAAGCTACCCCACCGCGACCTGGCGTACCCTGCGGTTTGCCCTGCTCGGAGGCCGGGTACCGGCATCGGAAGCACCGGGGCCGGACATCCGGCGCAATCGGGGACGACGAGGCGAGGAGCGATCGATGAGGACGCTGGACGGGCGGTACCAGCTCGAACAGCGCATCGGCATCGGTGGCATGTCGGAGGTGTGGCGGGCCCACGACGCGGTGCTGGACCGGCCGGTCGCGGTGAAGCTGATGTCCCCGGGGCAGGAGGATCCGGACGCGTCGGTGGAGCGGATCCGTGCCGAGGCACGCTCCGCCGCCCGGTTGGTGCATCCCAACGTGGCCAGCGTGCACGACTTCGGCACCTCGGCGACGCTGCCCGGCATCGAGCTGCCCTACATCGTCATGGAGCTGGCCGAGGGCGAGACGCTCGCCGCGCACCTGCGGGCCGGGCCGCTGGACTGGCGGATCGCCGTACGGGTCTGCGCGGAGGTGAGTGCCGCCCTGGCGGCGGCGCACGCCCACGGCATCGTGCACCGCGACGTCAAGCCGGCGAACGTCATGCTCACCCCGGCCGGCGTGAAGGTGCTCGACTTCGGCATCGCCACGCCGTCGGGCGCCGCGGACCCCGCACCCGACGGGATACTGGTGGGCACGCCCGCGTACCTGGCGCCGGAGCAGTTGGAACGGGCCCCGGCGACCCCCGCCGCGGACATGTACGCCCTCGGCGTCCTGCTCTACTACAGCCTGTCTGGACGCCTCCCGTACCAGGCCGACACCACGACGCAGCTGCTCGGCGCCCGGCGCCGGCAACTACCGCCGCAGCCGCTGCCGGAGATCCCCGGCCTGCCGCCGGAGGTCGCCGACCTGTGCGCGAGCTGCCTCGCCGACGACCCGGCGCAGCGGCCCACCAGCCTGATGGCCGCGCTGCTGCTCGCCGAGGCGGTGGACGCCCGGGTGTACGTGCCGATGCTCCGGTCGGTGCCGCCCCGGCAGCGGGAGGTGGTCTCGCCGTGGACCGACCGGGCCGCCGCCGAGGCGACCCAGGCCGCGGCCCTGCCGGACTGGTCCACGCACGCCTGCTGACCCCCGTCCCGTCGGGGACCACCGCGTCCTGCGGTTTCACGGCCCGGGTGCCGGGTAGCCGGGCCGGTGAGTGACGGGAGGAACTCGATGCCGGATCCAGGTTCGTGGCTACCCGAGACGGCCACCGCGACCGCCGAGGGCGGTCACGTACGCACCGACGACGGCGGTCTGTCCACCGCCCTGGCGTCCCCGCTGGCACCGCACTGCACGGGTCTCACGCCCGAGCAGCTGCTCGCCGCGGCCTTCGCCTCCTGCCTGCACCACGCCGCGGTGGAGGCGGCCGGTGAGATCACCAACGAGGCCCACACGGTCCAGGTACGCGCCGAGGCCAAGCTGGGTCGCGACGACGACGGCCGCTACCGGGCCGACGTGCACGCCTCGATCTCCTCCGCCGGGCTCAGCCGACAGCAGTTGGCCGAGCTGGTGGAGCACGCCGACCGGCTGTGGCCCTTCACCAGCGGAGACGCGAGCCGAACCCGGCTGACCGTCACACCCGCCGAGAACGGCCGGCACTGACGGGCGCAGCACCGGGACCTGACATATTCGGCCAGCCATCCCTCCTCCGTACGGTGCAACGACGGGTCGGCCGTACGGAGGATGCGTCCGACCTCGCCACCAATGCGGCATAAGATCAACTTAACGACCGATTGGCGGATTACTGAGTGTATTTTTCCGGAAAGTCGGACAGGCGGAGAAGGCGGCTTTGCTGATCAACCGAGGTTATTAGCAACCGCGATTACCGCAAATTGTGGCGCATGCCACTAATCGCGCTGATGGCAAAGAGCGCTCCTCTTTCTAGCCTCGGCGGGTGCATCCCGACGACTCCATCGACCACAAGCCGACCCAGGATCGACCGGCCACCCGTCCGGGCGACACCGCATCAACCGAACGGACGATCGGCCGGCACCGCCTCGCCGAGCAGCCGCGACGCGGTGTCTACGTGTCCCCGCGGATGCGGGTCGCGCTCGCCACCGGGGTCACCTGCTGTCTCGGCGTCGGCGTCTTCGCGGCGACCGGCGTGGGCGACCGGGCCGAGGCCGACCGCGA
>NZ_JBFAMU010000300.1:0-6062 GCF_040656655.1 Micromonospora sp. NPDC049799 | reverse complement strand
GCCACCGTCCCGCCGCGCGCCGGCGGCCCGACGGGGTCCCGGCGTCCGCCCGCCGACGGCCCGGTGGGACGCTCGTCGTGGTCCCGCGCCGCTCGTCTGCTACTCACGGTGACCATTGCACACCGGTACGCTGCGGGTGCCCCGCAGCTCAGGCCGCGTGTCGGCGACAAATCGGACCAATGGCGGACCCGGTCCGGGTCGACCCGTCGACCCGCCCGGCCTATTGGTTCGCGGCCCTCCCCGACGGGTCACTAGGCTTGCTGGTCATGAGTCACGTTCTCGCCGCGGTAGCCTGGCCCTACGCCAACGGCCCGCGCCACATCGGCCATGTCTCCGGTTTCGGCGTTCCCTCCGACGTCTTCGCCCGGTACATGCGCATGGCCGGCCACGACGTGCTCATGGTCTCCGGCACCGACGAGCACGGCACGCCCATCCAGGTGCAGGCCGACGCCGAGGGCGTCAGCCCGCGCGAGCTGGCCGACCGTTACAACCGGGTGATCGTCGAGGACCTCCGCGGCCTCGGCCTGTCCTACGACCTGTTCACCCGGACCACCACCCGCAACCACTACGCGGTGGTGCAGGAGCTGTTCGAGGGGATGTACCGCAACGGCTACATCGTGCCGAAGACCACCATGGGGGCGATCTCCCCGTCCACCGGCCGGACCCTGCCCGACCGCTACATCGAGGGCACCTGCCCCATCTGCGGGTACGACAGCGCCCGCGGCGACCAGTGCGACAACTGCGGCAACCAGCTCGATCCGATCGACCTGATCAACCCCAAATCGAAGATCAACGGGGAGACCCCGAAGTTCGTCGAGACCGAGCACTTCTTCCTCGACCTGCCGGCGCTGGCCGACGTGCTGCGGCGGTGGCTGGACGACCGCGAGGGCTGGCGGCCCAACGTGCTGCGGTTCTCCAAGAACCTGCTGGACGACCTCCAGCCCCGGGCCATCACCCGGGACCTGGAGTGGGGTGTCCCGATCCCCCTCGACGGCTGGCGGGAGCGCGGCGACAAGCGGATCTACGTCTGGTTCGACGCGGTGATCGGCTACCTGTCCGCGTCCGTCGAGTGGGCCCGCCGCTCGGGTGACCCCGAGGCCTGGCGGAAGTGGTGGTCCACCGACGGCGAGGGCAAGGACGCCCGCGCCTACTACTTCATGGGCAAGGACAACATCGTCTTCCACTCGGTGATCTGGCCGGCGCTGCTCTCCGGCTACTCCGGCGAGGGCGCGAAGGACGGCGAGCCGGGTGCGCTGGGACGGCTCAACCTGCCCACCGAGGTGGTCTCCAGCGAGTTCCTGACCATGGAGGGCCGCAAGTTCTCCTCGTCCCGCCGGGTCGTCATCTACGTCCGGGACTTCCTGGAGCGGTACGACGCCGACGCGCTGCGCTACTTCATCGCCGTGGCCGGCCCGGAGAGCAACGACACGGACTTCACCTGGGCGGAGTTCCTCCGGCGCAACAACGACGAGCTGGTCGCCGGCTGGGGCAACCTGGTCAACCGGTCGGTCTCCATGGCGGCGAAGAACTTCGGCGCGATCCCGCCGGTGGACCCCGCCGGTCTCACCGAGGCCGACGAGGCGCTGCTCGCGGTGGCCCGGGCCGGGTTCGCGACCGTCGGCGAGCTGATCGGGAAGCACCGGCAGAAGCAGGCGATCGGCGAGGCGATGAAGGTGGTCGCCGAGGCCAACCGCTACCTGTCCGAGCAGGCCCCGTGGAAGCTCAAGGACGAGGCGGACAAGCCGCGGATGGGCACCATCCTGCACGTCGCCCTCCAGGTGGTCAGCGACGCCAACACGCTGCTCACCCCGTTCCTGCCGCACTCGGCGCAGAAGGTCCACGAGCTGCTCGGCGGCACCGGTGTGCACGCGCCGATGCCGGTCGTGCAGGAGGTCGACGACCTCGACGGCGGGCCCGCGTACCCGGTGCTGACCGGCGACTACACCGTCGGCGCGCGCTGGGAGTCGGTTCCGCTGGAGGTCGGCCGGCCCCTCGCGGCGCCGAAGCCGGTCTTCCGCAAGCTCGACCCGTCGATCGTCGACGAGGAGCTGGCCCGCCTCACCGCCTGACCCGCGACGGTCCGGGGGCGTCAGCCCCCGGACCGTCGTGCGTACGGTGGTGCGGTCAGGCGCGGGCCATCGTGGGCGACCGGATGAACTCCAGGATCGCCTGGTTCACCTCGCGGGCATTGGTCCACGGGGTGCCGTGCGGAGCGCCCTTCAGGGTGATCAGCTGGCTGCCGGGCAGCATCGGCTGCAGCCGGGCGCCCGTCTTCGGGTACGGCAGCACCGCGTCCTTGTCGCCCTGCACGATCAGCACCGGCACGTCGATCCGGGTCACGTCGGCGCGGAAGTCGGTCTGCCAGGCGTCGACCGAGTCGTGGGTGCCCTTCGCCGAGGCGCGGGCGCCGATCTCCCAGTGCGCCCGGAACGCCTCCTCGCTGACCAGCTTGCCCTTGTTCTCCTGGTAGTTGAAGAATGCCTCGCAGAACTGGGTCAGATAGGCGAACCGGTCGGCGATGATCGCGTCCTGGAAGCCCTGGAAGAGGCTCTTCTCGACCCCGTCCGGGTTGTCCGCTGTCTGCAACAGGAACGGCGCCAACGGGGCGAGCAGCACCGCCCGCTGCACCCGCTGGGAGCCGTACGTGCCCAGGTAGCGGGTCACCTCCCCGGTGCCCATCGAGTGACCGACGAGGACCGTGTCCCGCAGGTCCAGCTCGGTCATCAGCACGTCCAGGTCGGCCGCGAACGTGTTGTAGTCGTACCCGAACGTCGGCTGGGCGGAACTGCCGAAGCCGCGCCGGTCGTACGTGATCACCCGGTATCCGGCGTCGAGCAGGGCGATGGTCTGTTTCTCCCAGCTCGCCCCGTTGAATGGGAAGCCGTGGATCAGCACGATCGGCTGGCCGGACCCGTGGTCCTCGTAGTACAGGTCGATCGGCGCGGAGTTCTCCGTCCCCACGGTGATGAAAGGCATGCGTGTCTCCCGAGGTCGCGCTCCCTGATCGGTCGCGGCCCGCATTCCCACCTCGCCCGCCGATATGTCCCGCGGTTCTACACCGCGTACGGGTGGTCCACCACGCGGTCGTCGACCACCTCGGTCCCCGGTGCCCAGGTCTCGTAGACGCCCCGCTCGTGGCACTGCGCCCCGGTGGTCGCCACCGACTCCGGATCCGGCCGGCACAGCCGCAGCCGCAGCCAGCCGGCTTCCTCCCGCAGCACCAGGCAGAGCACGCCGCGCCACTGGCCGAAGCGCACCCGCCGGGCCGCCGAGTCGACCGGGTACCGGGCCGCCCGGGTCATCGCCAGTACCCGGAACCCGCCGGGCATGTCCGCCACCGCCTCGTACTCGCCGCCGGCGTAGCCGCCGACCAGCTGCGTCGAGCGGGGCGTCTCCCCGGTCGGCACGTACTCCTGGTCGGGGGAGAGCCCCGGCACGGCCGCCAACAGGTGCCGCCACTGCGGACCCACCATGCGCAGCCACCCGCGCTGCTCGGCCTGGTAGGTGTAGAGCACCACCTCCACCCCGTCCGTCGGGTAGGCGATCAGGGTGGCGTTCGCCGGCATCGGCAGGTCGGCGAAGTCCCGGGTGACGAACTCGGGGATCAGCTGGCTGTTGCTCGGCACGAAACCGGTGCCCAGCACCGGCGCGCCGAGCCGGTCGCGGGGCGCCAGCAGGGTCAGTCCGTGGTGCTTCGCGCCGGCCGGCACGTCGTAGTCGGACGGGTCCGCGGCCCGCCAGCGCAGCGCGTACGTCACATCGGTGCCGTCCCGGGCGCCCGCGCCGTCACTGCGCAGCACCGCCGTGCCGGCCGGGGTGCGCAGGTGTGCGACGTCGTGCTCCCGGTAGCAGAAGCCGTGCGGCAGCCACCCCCGTACGTAGCCCCCGAGCTGCCGGGCGGAGAGCACCTTCACCATCCGGGTGCCTGGCCGGATCGTGGCCGACGCGCGGACCGTGCGCAGCAGCCGGTCGCCCGCCGCGCCGGGCTGCTGGCTGAGCTGGTGCACGTGCGTCCAGCCCCGCTCCCGGTGCAGCGGCACCAGCAGTTCCGCCTCCGGCTCCTCGGCCGGATCCACCGCCCCGTGCACGGCGGTGACCTCGGTGACGTGCACGAACCTCCGCCAGGGCAGAGCACTGCCGGGCCGGGGCGCCCGTTCGAAGCCGGCCACCTCGTCCGCGCTGAACAACTCGTACGCCGCCCCGCGCGCGATCTCCTCGGCCGGGTACACCGCCCCGCCGTACGCCACGTGCAGTCCGGTCCGCTCGTCCGCGGACCCGCTGGCCTGGGGAGTGGTGGTCACGTCCTCACCCTCTCGGCTCGCTCACGGGGCGACGCTAGGCGCGTACGGCGTAGGCGGGGTGAACGAGGAATGGCCGCCGGATGGACAGACCCGATGTGTGATGCTTGCCGCGATGAGCGAGCAGACCGAGTCCCGCAAGCAGCGCGCCGCCCGCCGGGCCGGCGAGTTCCCGCCCCCGCCGGAGGCGCTGCCCCGTCCCGTGCCGGACAGCCACACCCACCTCGACATCACGGTCAGCGAGGCCGGCGTGCCCGGCGGCGGGGCCGCCGACGACCCGGTGGCGGCGGCGATCGACGTGGCCGCCCGGGTCGGTGTCGACCGGCTGGTCCAGGTGGGCGTCGACGTGAACTCCTCCCGGTGGGGTGCCGACGTCGCCGAGAAGTACGGCGCCGTGGTCGCGACCGTCGCCCTGCACCCCAACGAGGCACCCCGGCTGTCCGACCTGGACGAGGCGCTGCGCGAGATCGAGGCGCTCGCCGCCCGCGACCGGGTCCGTGGGGTCGGCGAGACCGGCATGGACTTCTTCCGCACCGGGGACGAGGGGCGGGCCGCGCAGGAGGAGAGTTTCCGCGCGCACATCGCCATCGCCAAGCGGTACGGCAAGGCCCTGGTCATCCACGACCGGGACGCGCACGCCGACGTGCTGCGGATCCTCGACGACGAGGGCGCCCCGGACACCGTGGTCCTGCACTGCTTCTCCGGTGACGCCGACTTCGCCGCCGAGTGCGTCCGCCGGGGGTACGTGCTGAGCTTCGCCGGGACGGTCACCTTCGGAAGCGCCGTCGCGTTGCGCGAGGCCGCCGCCGTCACCCCGCCGGAGCAGATGCTGGTGGAGACCGACGCCCCGTACCTCACCCCGATGCCGCACCGGGGCAGGCCCAACGCGTCGTACCTGATCCCGCTGACCGTACGGTCGCTCGCCGCCACCACCGGCACCGACCTCGACGCCCTCTGCGCCGCCCTCTCCGCGACCGGCGACCGCGTCTTCGGCCCCTGGTGAGTGGGCCCCGGCCCGCCGCTACGCTACGGGGTGTGACCGGTCTCCTCGGCCCGGCGGAGATCCGGGACCTCGCCTCCCGACTCGGCGTGGCACCCACCAAGAAGCTCGGCCAGAACTTCGTGCACGACCCGAACACGGTCCGCCGCATCGTCACCGCCGCCGGCCTCAGCCCGGACGACGTGGCGCTGGAGGTCGGCCCCGGCCTCGGGTCGCTCACGCTGGGCCTGCTCCCGGTCGCCGCACACGTGCACGCCGTGGAGATCGACCGGACGCTGGCCGCCGCCCTGCCGGAGACCGCCGCCCGGCACGCCGGCCCGGACGCCGCCCGGCTCACCGTGCACCACGCCGACGCGCTGCGGATCACCGCCGCCGACCTGGCCGACCCGGCGCCGACCGCGCTGGTGGCGAACCTGCCGTACAACGTCGCCGTGCCGGTGGTCCTCAATCTGCTGGCCGAGCTGCCCACCCTGCGGCACGGCCTGGTCATGGTGCAGAAGGAGGTCGCCGACCGGCTCGTCGCCGGTCCCGGCTCCAAGGTGTACGGAGTGCCGTCGGTGAAGCTCGCCTGGTACTCCCGCGCCCGCGCCGCCGGCCGCGTCCCGCCGAACGTGTTCTGGCCGGTGCCGAACGTCGACTCCGGCCTGGTCGCCTTCACCCGCCGCGAGCCGCCCCGCGCCGACGTACCCCGGCAGCGGGTCTTCGCCGTGGTGGACGCGGCGTTCGCGCAGCGGCGCAAGACCCTGCGCGCCGCGCTGGCGGGC
>NZ_JBFAMU010000299.1:0-6071 GCF_040656655.1 Micromonospora sp. NPDC049799 | reverse complement strand
CCGGCGCCGGCGCGGTGGTCGGCGGCGCGGGCGGTGACGTCTCCGGCTCCGTCGGCGGCGGGCTCGTCGGCACCGGCTCGGTGGCCGTGGGGTCCGGTGTCGGTGTCTCGTCGGCCGGATCCTCCGCCGGATCGGTGACCGTCCCGTCGGGGGGATCCACCGGATTCGCCACGGTGACGATCGCGCCGTTGCCGGACCCGGTGACCGCCAGCCCCGGCGCGGCGGCCACCACCAGCCCGATCGCCAGGGAGAACGTCAGCATCGAGGCGGTACGCAGATGGCGTGATCGACGGCCGGGTCGGTGGTCCAGGCGGGCCATCTGTCCTCCGTGACGATGAGTGAGGTTCCCATACTCGGTAATCGTTGCCCCAGTGCACTAGTCCTGAGCGGAAACAACTTCGTAACGTGTTCGGAGCCGGCGACCCGATCGGACGGTAGGCTGACCGACCGTGAACGGTTACCTGGGCTCGTACGCGACGCTCGGGCTGTTGCTGCTCGCCAGCGTTCTCTTCTTCGTTACAGCGTTCTCAGCCAATCGGGTGTTACGTCCTGCCCGTCCGGCTGATCCCTTCGGCAAGCGAGCAGCGTACGAGTGCGGGCTCGACCCGGTCGGCGGGGACTGGGCGCAGATGCAGATCCGTTACTACGTGTACGCGTATCTCTACGTCTTGTTCGCGGTGGAGTCGGTGTTCCTCTTCCCGTGGGCGGTCGTCTTCGACCGGCCGGGCTTCGGGATGGTCACCGTGGTGGAGATGGCCCTCTTCGTGGCCGTGCTGGCGCTCGGCATCCTCTACGCCTGGCGGAAGAACATCCTCCGCTGGACCTGACCGGTCACCCCGGCGCGCTCAGGCGAGCCCCCGGCGGGTCGCCACGGGCGGACGGTCGCCCCGGATCGAGGCGACCATGTCCAGCACCCGGCGGGTCGGGCGGACCTGGTGGGCGCGGAACACCCGCGCACCGAGCCAGGCCGACACGGCGGTGGCCGCCAGGGTGCCCTCCAGCCGCTCGGCGACCGGCAGGTCCAGGGTCTCCCCGATGAAGTCCTTGTTCGACAGGGCCACCAGCAGCGGCCAGCCGGTGCCGGACAGCTCGCCCAACCGTCGGGTGATCTCCAGCGAGTGACGGGTGTTCTTGCCGAAGTCGTGCGCCGGGTCGATCAGGATGCCGTCGGGGCGTACGCCCAGGGCGACCGCACGCTCGGCGAGCCCGGTCACCGTCGCGACCACGTCCGCCACGACGTCGTCGAAGGCGGCGCGGTGCGGCCTCGTGCGGGGCGCGAGCCCGCCGGCGTGCGAGCAGACCAGCCCCGCCCCGGTCTCCGCCGCGACCCGGGCGAGCGCCGGATCGGCACCGGACCACGTGTCGTTGAGCAGGTCCGCCCCCGCCGCGACGGCCTCCGTCGCCACCTCCGCCCGCCAGGTGTCGATGGAGATGACCACGTCGGGGAAGGCGGCCCGGACCGCGGCGATGGTGTCGACCGTCCGGCGGATCTCCTCCGTGACGTCGACCTCGGCGCCCGGCCCGGCCTTGACCCCGCCGATGTCGATGATCTCGGCACCCTCCTCGACGGCCCGCTCCACCGCCCGCAGCGCGCTGTCCTGCGCGAAGGTCGCGCCACGGTCGAAGAACGAGTCGGGGGTGCGGTTGACGATGGCCATCACCGCCAGCTCGCCGGGGCCGAACGTCCGCCCACCGAGCCGAAGCGCCCCGGCCATGCCGCCTCCCGAAGGTCCTGACCGTCGGCATCCGCCACCGCCGGCCGGTCTACGACGCTAACCCGTCCCGACCGGCCCGGTCCCACGGGCCGGTCCACCGGCCCCCGTCCCTGCGTCTCCGCGGCGTGCTCCGCGCGCGGCGCGTCCCGGGTTCGCGAGTTGACCATGCCCGGTCTCAGGGGCGGGGCCGCAGGTCAGGGTGGACGGGTCGAGACCCGGGTGTGTGGAGGGCTCGCTCCGGCCCGTTGGACGTGCCACGATCTGTGACATGGGTCAGGTTCTGCTCCTGCTGGTCGTGGCGTTGACCGTCGCGGCGGTCGTGTTCGGTGTGACGGTGCTGGTCACCGGCCGGGATCCCGGCCTGGCGCCGGCGGAGCCGGACGGTCGGGCCGTGCCGCTGCCGGGCGCCCGTCCGCTGCGCGAGTCCGACGTCGGTGAGGTCCGCTTCGACACCGCGCTGCGCGGGTACCGGATGGCCCAGGTCGACCAGGCGATGCGCCGCGCGGCCTACGACATCGGTTACAAGTCGGAGCTGATCGGCGTGCTGGAGGCGGAGGTCGCCGCGTTGCGCGAGGGACGGACGGCGGACGCGGACGCGCTCCGTGCCGCCCGCGACCGCTCCGCCGGAGCCACCGCCGCGGGTACACCGGACAGCACGTCGGACGTCGCCCCGGTCGACGTCACGGGCGGCACCGAGGGCACCGACGCTTCGTCCACGTCCGGCCGCACCGACGCACCGGCACCGCCCGGCGACACCGACGCACCGTCCACCACCGGCGCCCTGCACCCCGTGTCGGGCACGGCCGGCGACGACATCCCCGCGGCCGGTCGGCCGGACCGGGACGACGACGTCCCCGTCGAGGCCGGTGACCCGGCGGACCCGGTGGACGAGGCCGGGCAGCGCCGGCCGGCGGTCCGGTCGGAGTCGGCGTGAGCGGGCCGGGGCATGCCGACGACCTGGGCGAGGTGGCCCGGCGCGGTGCCGGCGAGGTCACCGCGACGGTGATCGTCGACGCGCCGGCCGAACGGGTCTTCGCGGCGTTGATCGCCTGGGAACGGCAGTCGGACTGGATTCCGTTCACGAAGGTCACGATCGTCGAGGGCGACGGCGGTGAGGGCAGCCTCATCGAGGCGGTCACCGCGATCGGGCCGGCCGTGCTCCGCGACGAGATGCGGGTCGTCCGGGTCGACGCGCCCTACGAGATCGGCGTGGTCCACTGCGGCAGGCTCCTGCGCGGGCCCGGCGTGCTGCGCTGCACCCCGCTGGAACGGGACCGGACGCAGGTGGTCTGGCACGAGTGGTTCCACCTGCCCGGTGGTCCCGCCGGCCGGGTCGCCTGGCCGCTGCTCTGGCCCGGATCCAAGGTCAGCCTCACCCAGGCGTTGAAGAAGTTCGGCCGGATGGTCGAGCAGGGCCGCATCCCCTGACCCGGAAGCGGGTCAGGTGGCCGGCGCGGAGGCCGGCGTCGGGGCGGGTGCCGCGACCGGGGCGGTCGGCTCCGGCTCGGGTCGCCAGCCGGGGCCCCGGAGCAGGTGCCCCGCCCGCTGGCGCCAGGTGACCGCCTCCCGTACGTCCCGCGCGATCGAGACGTACTCGTGGAAGGCGACGCGCAGCGGGTTGTAGGTGCCGATGTTCTTGGTCAGCCCGTAGACACAGCGCTCCTTCTCCGCCGCGAACGAGCCGAAGATCCGGTCCCAGACGATGAGGATGCCGCCGAAGTTGCGGTCCAGGTAGCCGCCCTGCGAGGCGTGGTGCACGCGGTGGTGCGACGGCGTGTTGAAGACGAACTCGTACCAGCGGGGCAGCCGGTCGATCCGCTCGGTGTGGATCCAGAACTGGTAGAGCAGGTTGACCGAGCCGCAGAAGGCGAGGACCGCCGGGTGCACCCCGGCGAGGATCAGCGGGACGTAGAAGACCCAGCTGGTCAGGCCGGTCCACGGCTGGCGCAGGGCGGTGGAGAGGTTGAACCGCTGCGACGAGTGGTGCACCACGTGCGACGCCCAGAGGATGCGGACCACGTGGTGGCTGCGGTGCGACCAGTAGTAGAAGAAGTCCTGCGCCAGCAGCACCAGCGGCCAGCTCCACCACACCTCCGCGACGCGCAGCGGGGTGAGCGTGAAGAGCAGCGCGTACGCCGCCGCGATCGGGATCTTCCACAGCAGGTCGGTGAAGACGCTGCCCAGGCCCATGGCCAGGCTGGTGGCGGTGTCGGCGGCCGAGTAGCCGACCTCGTCGTCGTCGCGGTGCAGCAGGTACGACACCCGTTCCAGCACGACCAGCAGCAGGAAGGCCGGGATCGACCAGGCGATGACGTCCGGGAACTCCCTCATGCCACCAGCACCTTAGGCAGCGTTCGGGTCCGAGGCAATGGCCTGTCGGTGGGTTGCCCTAGCGTGGGGGAGTGACTGACCTGGTGATCGGCCCCGACGGCCTGTCCCGCTGCGCCTGGGGCGCGAGCACCCCCGACTACGCCGTCTACCACGACACCGAGTGGGGGCGACCGCTGCGCGGCGACGACGCCCTCTACGAGCGGATGACCCTGGAGGCGTTCCAGTCCGGCCTGTCCTGGCTGACCATCCTGCGCAAGCGTCCCGCGTTCCGGCTCGCCTTCGACGGGTTCCACATCGAGACGGTGGCCGCCTACACCGAGGCGGACACCGCCCGGCTGCTCGCCGACGCCGGCATCGTCCGCAACCGCGCGAAGATCGAGGCGGCGGTCGCCAACGCCCGTGCCGCCCTCGAGCTGCCCGACGGGCTCTCGGCGCTGCTCTGGTCCTTCGCGCCGCCGCCCCGGCCGGCCCACCCCACCTCGTTCGCGGAGGTGCCCGCGCTCACTCCGGAGTCCACGGCGATGGCCAAGGCGCTGAAGAAGCGCGGCTTCCGGTTCGTGGGCCCCACCACGGCGTACGCGCTGATGCAGGCCACCGGAATGGTCGACGATCACCTTGCCGGCTGCCACGTCGTGTCGGCCGGTGCGGCGTGATGGGATGGGGGCATGAGCACCGACACCGCGCCACGGACCGACCCGATCCGTCCCGCCGGGGGCACGGGAGCCTGGGCCGTGCTGCTGCCGGCGGGGCGCTACGAGGCGGAGCGGCTCGTCCACCACGACACGCTGGAGCTGACCGGCCTGGACGGTGACGCCCGTCCGCGCCGTGGCGACGAGGTCGCCGTGCTGGCCGACGCGCCGCCCCGCCTGGTGGCGCTGGGCCGGGTCGTGACCGGCGGCGGGGAGCAGCGGGAGGACCCGGAGGACCCGGAGTCCGACCGGTTCGGCGGGACGCTGGTGGTGGCGTACACCCGGCGGGTCTTCGACGAGCCGGTGCCGGCCGACGCGCTGACGCTCGACGGGCCGGTCACCGCACTGGACCCGGCCGTCTTCCGCGAGCTGGCCGATCGGGTCGGCCCGCCGCCGCTGCGGCGGTCCTGGCTGGTCAGCCTCGACCTGCCGATCGAGGCCGACTCGCCGGCCGAGGCGGTCCGGCTGTTCTGGGCGTACGTGCAGGAGCTGGGCCCGCGCGAGCTGCCCGCCTTCGTCTCGCCGTCCGGTGACGAGCTGGCCATGCAGGCGTTCGTGCTCGGCGCCGAGGCCAACCAGGACCCGGAGGAGGACGACTGACCCACCCGCGGCACGCCCGCCGGACAGGCCCGGCGGCCCGACTGCGGTCAGAGCACGCCGGTCAGCCGGCCACGCCACCCGGCCAGCACCGTGCCCGGGTCGGTGTCCAGCACCTTCTCCAGCAGCGTGGCGTAGACGTCGCGGAAGTCGGTGGTGAACCTGAGGTCCCCGTCGTCGAGATCGGTCAGGCTGGGCGGTTCCCCGTACAGGCCGCCCCGCACGGCCGGTCCGAGCAGCAGCACGTTCGAGGCGGTGCCGTGGTCGGTGCCGTCGGAGGCGTTGGCGCGGACCCGGCGCCCGAACTCGGAGTAGACCGCCACCACCACCTTCCGGCCGGCCTCAGTTCGCGTCATCCGGTCGGCGAACGCGGTCACCGCCCGGTCCACCTGCCCGAGCAGCACCTCCTGCAACTGCTTCTCGTCGGCGTGGGTGTCGAAGCCGCCGAGGGAGACCGAGAAGACCCGGGTCGCCACCCCGGCCTCCACGCACTGCGCGACCAGGTCGAGCTGGGCGTCGAGCGGCGTACGCGCACCGCCGGTCGCCGTCGCGGGTGCCGTCTCGCCGTCCGGCTCCTGCTCGTCGGCACCGGCCGCGTCGCGTACCTCGCGCACCATCTCGTCGACCGACCGCAGGTCCGCGAAGCAGGCCGCCGCCCGCGCCCGCCCCGGGGACTCACCGGCCTCTGCGGCGGCGAGCGCGGTCAGCGCCTTCTCGGGCAGCCCGGCACCCCCCTTTC
>NZ_JBFAMU010000298.1:0-6085 GCF_040656655.1 Micromonospora sp. NPDC049799 | reverse complement strand
GCCGTGGCGGCCGACGAGTCCGGCGGTGGCGCGGGCCGGCCGGTGCTGGCGGTCACCGCGACCAGCCGGGAGGCCGACGACCTCGCCTCTGCCCTGGGCAGCCTGCTGCCTCCGGAGCAGGTGGCGGTGTTCCCCTCCTGGGAGACACTGCCCCACGAACGGCTCTCGCCCCGCTCCGACACCGTCGGCCGGCGGCTGGCCGTGCTGCGCCGGCTGGCGCACCCGGGGTCGGCGGACGCGCACGGCCGCACCGGGCCGCTGCGGGTCGTCGTCGCGCCCGTCCGGTCGCTGCTGCAACCGCAGCTCAAGGGGCTTGGCGACCTGGAGCCGGTACAGCTCGCCGCCGGCGAGGAGGCGGACCTGGAGGAGGTGGCCCGCCGGTTGACCGACATGGCGTACGCCCGGGTCGACCTGGTCACCAAGCGCGGCGAGTTCGCGGTGCGCGGCGGCATCCTGGACGTGTTCCCGCCCACCGACGAGCACCCGTCCCGGGTCGAGTTCTGGGGCGACGAGGTGGAGGAGATCCGCACCTTCGCCGTCGCCGACCAGCGCACCATCGAGGGTGTGCCGCAGCTGTGGGCGCCGCCCTGCCGGGAGCTGCTGCTCACCCCCTCGGTGCGGCAGCGGGCCGCCGCGCTCGGGCAGGAGCACCCGGAGCTGGCCGAGATCCTCGACAAGCTGGCCGAGGGCATCCCGGTCGAGGGGATGGAGTCGCTGGTTCCGGCGCTGCTCGGCAACGAGAGCCTGGAGCTGCTGGTCGACACCATGCCCGCCGGCACCCACGTGCTGCTCTGCGACCCGGAGCGGATCCGCACGCGGGCGCACGACCTCGTGCGTACCTCCGAGGAGTTCCTCCAGGCCAGCTGGGCCGCGGCCGCCGTCGGCGCCCAGGCCCCGGTCGACCTCGGCGCCGCCGCCTTCAAGACCCTCGCCGACGTACGCGCGCGGGCACGTGTCCTGCACCAGCCCTGGTGGACGCTGTCGCCGTTCGGGCTGGCCGAGGCGGACGCGACGCCGGCCCGGCAGCCCTGGGAGGACGAGCCGACCGAGGTCGACGTCACCCCCGACGACGCGATCGCGGTGACCCTGGCCGCCCAGCCCGCCCCGCTCTACCACGGCGAGACCGCGCGGGTGGTCGACGACCTGAAGCGCTGGGCCGGCGAGGGCTGGTCGATCGCGCTGGTCTTCGAGGGCCACGGTCCCGCCCAGCGGGCGGTCGAGGTGCTCCGCGACGCCGGCCTCGGCGCCCGGATGACCGAAGATGTGCCGACGGCCCCCGTCCCGGGTGAGGTGCTCGTCTCCTGTGGCTGCCTGACCTCGGGCTTCGTCGACGAGGCGTCCCGGTTCGTGCTGCTCACCGGCAACGACGTCACCGGCGGGCGGGGCACCTCCACCCGTGACATGCGCAAGATGCCGAGCCGGCGGCGCAACACCATCGATCCGCTGGAGCTGAAGGCCGGCGACTTCGTGGTGCACGAGCAGCACGGCATCGGCCGGTACGTCGAGCTGGTGCAGCGCACCGTCAACGGCGCCAGCCGGGAGTACCTGGTCATCGAGTACGCCGCCAGCAAGCGCGGCCAGCCCGGCGACCGTCTCTTCGTCCCCACCGACCAGCTCGACCAGCTGTCCCGGTACGTCGGCGGCGAGCAGCCCACCCTGCACAAGATGGGCGGCTCGGACTGGCAGAAGTCCAAGGCCCGGGCCCGCAAGGCGGTCAAGGAGATCGCCGCCCAGCTGATCCAGCTGTACGCGGCCCGCAAGGCCTCCAAGGGTCACTCGTTCGGCCCGGACACGCCGTGGCAGCGGGAGCTGGAGGACGCCTTCCCGTGGCAGGAGACGCCGGACCAGCTCGCCGCCATCGACGAGGTCAAGCGGGACATGGAGCAGACCGTCCCGATGGACCGGTTGATCTGCGGTGACGTGGGCTACGGCAAGACCGAGATCGCGGTCCGGGCCGCCTTCAAGGCGGTGCAGGACGGCAAGCAGGTCGCGGTGCTGGTGCCCACCACGCTGCTGGTGCAGCAGCACTACAACACCTTCGCCGAGCGGATGAGCCAGTTCCCGGTGACCATCCGGCAGCTGTCCCGCTTCCAGACTGCGAAGGAGGCCGAGCAGACCCTGGCGATGGCGGCGGACGGCACCGCGGACATCGTCATCGGCACCCACCGGCTGCTCCAGGCGGCCACCCGGTTCAAGTCGCTCGGCATGGTGGTCATCGACGAGGAGCAGCGGTTCGGCGTCGAGCACAAGGAGCACCTGAAGTCGATGCGGGCCTCGGTCGACGTGCTGAGCATGTCGGCCACCCCGATCCCCCGGACGTTGGAGATGGCGATCACCGGCATCCGGGAGATGTCCACCATCGCCACCCCGCCGGAGGAGCGGCACCCGGTGCTGACCGCCGTCGGGGCGTACGACGACCGGCAGGTCGCCGCCGCGATCCACCGGGAGTTGCTGCGGGACGGGCAGGTCTTCTACCTGCACAACCGGGTGGAGTCGATCGACCGGACCGCCCGCAGGCTGCGGGAGCTGGTGCCCGACGCGCGGGTGGCGGTGGCGCACGGCCAGATGGGTGAGGACGCCCTGGAGAAGGTCATGGTCGGCTTCTGGGAGAAGGAGTTCGACGTCCTGGTCTGCACGACGATCGTGGAGTCCGGTATCGACATCCCGAACGCCAACACCCTGATCGTGGAGCGCGCCGACCTGCTCGGCCTGGCCCAGCTGCACCAGATCCGGGGTCGCGTCGGCCGGGCCCGCGAGCGGGCGTACGCGTACTTCCTCTACCCGCCGGAGAAGCCGTTGACGGAGCACGCCCACGAGCGGCTGGCCACCATCGCCCAGCACACCGAGCTGGGTGCCGGCATGTACGTGGCGATGAAGGACCTGGAGATCCGGGGCGCGGGCAACCTGCTCGGCGGCGAGCAGTCCGGGCACATCGAGGGTGTCGGCTTCGACCTGTACGTGCGCATGGTCGGCGAGGCGGTCTCGGCGTTCAAGGGCGAGCGTCAGGAGGAGGAGGTCGACGTCAAGATCGACCTGCCGATCGACGCGCACCTGCCGCACGACTACGTCGGCGTGGAGCGGCTGCGCCTGGAGATGTACCGCAAGCTCGCCGAGGCGCGCGACGACGAGCGGCTGCGCGAGGTCGTCGCCGAGATGACGGACCGGTACGGCGAGCCGCCGGCCCCGGTGCAGAACCTGGTCGCGGTGGCCCGGTTCCGCCTGCTGGCCCGCCGGTACGGCCTCACCGACGTGAGCATGCAGGGCAAGCACATCCGGTTCGGCCCGCTGCCGCTGCCCGACTCGAAGCAGCTGCGGCTCAAGCGCTACCACCCGGACTCGGTCTACAAGCAGGCCACCGACCAGGTCAGCGTGCCGCGCCCGAGCACCCGCCGGGTGGGTGGCGAGCCCCTGCGCGACCAGGCGCTCTTGGAGTGGTGCGCCCAACTGCTCTCCGACGTCCTCGGTGAGCCCGCGGCCCTCGTCGGAGCCGCCCGGTGAGGGGTGGGGGGCGTCACATCAGCGGTGGGATGGCGTGAGAGAGTGACCGTCATGCGTGCTCGCCGTCTTGCCGTCGCCGCCAGCGTCGCGGTCCTCGCTGTCAGCTCACTCGCCGCCTGCGGCCGGTCCGCGCCGGACGTCGCCGCCTACGTCGGGGACATGAGGTACTCCGTCGACCGGGTGGCCGCCATTCATGACGAGGCCCAGACGAGGTACGAGGAGTCGGTCCGCGCCGCCGCCAAGCAGAGCGGCGCGGAGCCGACCCCGGAGCAGCTGCGGCTGAAGGTGGAGCGGGAGGACATCCTCAACCTGCTGGTCGGCATCGACCTCGGCAAGCGGGTCGTCGAGGAGAAGCAGATCCAGGTGAAGGACCAGCTGACCGCGGAGCAGCTCGGTCAGGCGTTGGGCGTGCCGGGCACCGAGTATGCGACGCTCGCCGCCGAGTGGTACGACGTCTACCTGGCGCTGGAGGCCGGGCTGCCGGGAGCCGAGCCGACCGACGACGCGCGCGAGACGCTGTACCAGGCGCTGGTGGACGCCGGCCTGGCCCCGGCCGGCTGGTCGGTCGACGAGCAGCGCCAGAACTTCGCGCAGGCTCCGTTCACCCAGCAGGTCTCCGCGGTGAGCAGCGCGCTCCAGGACGAGGTGGAGAAGCTGGACGTCACCGTCAATCCGCGCTTCCGAGCGCTGGAGATCCCGGCGCTGCTGCAGACCGAGAGCGGCTTCCGGCAGTACAACCTGCCGTACGTCGAGGGCGACAGTGCGGTCACCGACGTCACCACCCCGGATCCGCTGCCGTCGACCGAGCCGACCGAGCCGACTGAGCCGGCCGGGCCGGCCGACAGCTGAGCATGTCGGCGCGGATCGTCCTGCTGGTCACCTCACCCCGGCTGCCGGCCGGGTTGCTGACGGCGGCCGCCTGGGACGTCGTACGCCAGGCTCCGGTGCTGGCCGGGGCGGAGAGTGAGCTGACCACGGCGATCCGCTCGACGGGCGCCGAGGTGACCGTGGTGGACGGTCCGGCGACGCAGGCGTTGCTGGACACGGTGGCCGCGCACGGCACGGCGGTCTGGCTGTCCGGCCCGGCCGGCGACGAGTCCCTGGCGCGGGAGCTGGGGCTGCGGCTGGCCCGCCAGCCCGGCCTGGCCGAGCTGGAGCTGATGTACGGCTCGTGGGACCCGCCCGGCGCGCGCCTCCTCGACGCGGTGGCGGTGATGGACCGCCTGGCGTCGCCGGGCGGCGACCCGTGGAAGCGGGCGCAGACCCACCGCAGCCTCGCCGGATTCCTGCTGGAGGAGTGCTACGAGGCGTACGACGCGATCAGCGCGGGGGACACCGACGCGCTGCGCGAGGAGCTGGGGGACGTGCTGCTCCAGGTGGTGCTGCACGCCCGGCTCGCCGAGGAGCTGCCGGAGGAGCAGCGGTGGACCGTGGACGACGTCGCCGGTGACCTGGTCGACAAGATGGTCCGGCGCAACCCGCACGTCTTCGCCGACGGTGCCGGCGGCACGGTGGAGGAGATCGAGGCGAACTGGGAGCGGATCAAGCGGGCCGAGAAGGCACGGGACTCGGTGCTGGACGGCGTCGCGCTGAGCCAGCCAGCGCTCGCCCTGGCCGCCAAGATCCTGGACCGGGCCGCCCGCGTCGGCCTGGCGGTGCCGCCCCCGCTGGCCGACACCCAGGTCGACGCCGAAGCAAGACTGGGCGCAAGCCTCCTGACCACGGTAGCCGCGGCACGGCAGGCGAACCTGGACCCGGAAGCCGCCCTCCGCCGCGCCACCCTGGCCTACGCCGAGTCCGTCCGCGCCGCCGAACGGTCCACTCCCTCCGGTTGATCAAGGGGTTTGGGCCAGGATCAGCGCGCTCGACGGCGCAAACCCCTTGATCAACGGGGGTGGCTGGGGGGTGGGGCGGTAGGGTCCGACGGGTGGAGGATTTTGGGCCGCTCGCGGAGCGGATAGTCGAGGCTCTGCTCGTCAGTCGGCCGGGGTTGGCCGGCTCGGCCGGGGATCATCGGTACGACGACCGGCTGCCGGACCTCTCGGTCGACGCCGTCGCGGCCGACCGGGCGATGCTGCGGGACGCCGGTGACGCGCTCGCCGAGATCGACCCGGACGCCCTGGCCGTCGAGGAGTCCGTCGACCACGCACTGCTGACCGCGCTGGTGGACCGGGCGCTGTTCGAGACCACCGAGATTCGGTCGTACGAGTGGGACCCGCTGGCGCACAACCCGGGGCCGCTGCTGCACGCGCTGGTGGCCCGCCCGTACGCGCCCGTCGAGGTGCGGCTGGAGAGCCTCGCCGGACGGCTCGCCGCCGTACCGGACGCCCTCGCCACCGCCCGCGCGACGCTGCGGGACATGCCGCGGGTCCACGCCGAGACGGCGGTCGGGCAGTTCACCGGCACGGCGGCGCTGATCCGCGACGAGGTGCCGGCACTGCTCGCCCAGGCGCCGGCCGCTTACGACCGGGTCGAGCCGGCCGCCACGGCGGCGATCGCCGCGTGCGAGGAGTTCGAAGCTGTACGGGGTGACGTGCTTCAACTGCGGGGTGACGAACTTCTGGATCTGGAAGATGCCGTTGCCCTT
>NZ_JBFAMU010000297.1:0-6098 GCF_040656655.1 Micromonospora sp. NPDC049799 | reverse complement strand
CCTGAAGGACGAGCCGGCGGTGTGGGATGTGACCGCCACCGGTCGAACCATCGCCACCAGCGACTATCATCGCGGCATGGCGATTGGTTGTGGTGGGCGCCGGCCCGCGTGGTGGCCGGCGCGGTGGCCGTCCTGCCCCTGTTCGGCGCGTTCGTGCTGGTGCTGCGGCACCGCCGGGCGTTGCGGCCGGCCGCGCCGGCCGGCGTGACGGTCGTGGTCACCCTCCTGCTCGGCCTCGGCCTGACGCTCGTGCTGCTGCCGGGGGACGTGCTGCCCCGCGCGGTCTCCCTCGCCGGGGTGGGGGTGGACCTCGTGCTGCTGGGTCTCGCGGTGGCCGCGTTCGACGCGTTCGCCGAGGGGGAGACGCTGCGCGCCGACATGGTCCGCTCGGCCCTGGCCGCCGGCGTGGCCGCGGCGCTGTTCGGCGGTCAGGTGGCGGCGGCCTTGCTGGTCGCCCCGCGGTCCGGTCCGGCGGTCGTCGCGCTGCTGTTCGGCACCGTGGCCGCCGCGATCGCCGTCCAGGTGCTCGCCAGCCCGTTCCAGAACGCCCTGGACCGGCTGGCCTTTCCCGGTGCCCCGGCGGTGGCGGAGACGAGGGCCGAGCTGCGCTCGGCGGCGGACGCGCTGCCCCGCCGGGACGGTACGCCGGAGCTGGCCGCGCTGGAGGAGGCGGAGTTCGTCCGGCTCACCCGCCGGGCGCTCAGCCACTACGGCGACCTGGGACGGCTGGTCGCGAGCCCGCTCGCCGCGCACCCCGAGGTCGACAAGCGGCTGGCCGCGCGGGGCGTGGACGGCCAGCCGCTGGATCGCGCCGCCGAGCTGAAGGGCCTGCTGCTGGAGAGCATCACGCGGCTCAAGCCCCGGGAGGGGGAGTTCGGCACCAGCGGGGAGTGGCGCTACTACAACGCCCTCTACTTCTCCTACGTGGTCGGCATCCGCCCGTACCGCCGGCATGTCGAGACGCGGGGGCTGGACGCGGCGGGCCGGGAGGCCCTCGCGTGGTTCCGGCGGGACGTCCCGGAGCGGACCCTGCACAACTGGCAGAACGCCGCCGCGCGGCTCGTCGCCGCCGACCTGCGCGGCCGGTTGTAGCCGATCCGCCCGGATTGTTCCTGCCAACTGGCAGCGGATGGCAGTGCGCGGTGTCGTCCTGGCAGCGGATTCCGGCCGACGGTGGTGCTCCCGACGAGAGAGGGAGTCACCATGACCACCGACCTGACCGCCCGCACCGCCGCACCCGCCCGGCAGGACCGGTCGCTGCTGCGCCTGGCCCTGCGGATCGACGCGCTCGCCTCCGGCACCCTGGGGCTCGTGGCCCTGCCCGGTGCCACCGCGCTCGCCGAGCCGCTCGGCCTCCCGACGGCGCTGCTCGTGCCGGTGGGGATCTTCCTGCTCGGGTACGCCACCGCGCTGTGGCTGCTCGCCTCCCGCCCGCGGATCAACCGGCGGCTCGCCGGCGTGGTCGTCGTGGGGAACCTCGTCTGGGCGGCGGACAGTGTCGGCCTGCTCCTCGGGGGCTGGCTCTCGCCGACCGCGCTCGGGGTCGCCGTGGTCGCCGCCCAGGCGGCGGCGGTGGCCGGCTTCGCCGTCCTGCAGTGGGCCGGCCTGCGCCGCGAGCGCTGACGCCGAACCGGCGTCGGCAGCGGGGCCCGGGTGGGAACCCGGGCCCCGTCCGCGCCGAGGTCAGGGCGGCGGTGGCGCGTCGTCGCCCTCTCCGGGCGGGAAGGCCAGGGCGAGGGTGAGGTTCAGGACCGCGGCGGGATCGTGCAGCCGGTCACCGTACAGCTCGCGCAGCTTGCCCATCCGGTAACGGACCGTCTGCGGGTGCACGAAGAGGTCGGCGGCGACGTCGTCACGCCGGCCGTGGTGCAGCAGCCAGGACCGCAGCGTCTCGGTGAGCCGCTCGGCGGTGGCCGGCGGCAGCGACGCCAGGGGGAGCAGGGCCCGGGCGCGCAGGTCGGCGAGACCCTCCGGGTCCGCGCTGAGCACCAGTTCGGCGAGGTGCTCCTCGGTGTCCAGGGGTGGCCCCTCGGCGGGCGGTCGCCGGCCGAGGGCGAGCGCCCGGGTGACCCGCTCGTAGGACGACGCCGCCCGGGTCCACGGCCGTGCCGGCCCGACCACCGCCCGGCGTCCGTGCAGCACCCGGGCGAGCTGCCGTCGCCGGTCGCCGTGCGTGTCCGGCACCAGCAGCACCGCCAGATCCTCGCCCGGCCCGGCCACCGGAAGGTCGTCGGGCCCCTCCAGCGTGTGTTCGGGCAGCAGCGCCAGCGCCGCCCGCAGGTTCGCCCGGGGCAGCAGTACGACGGTGAGCGTCTGCGGCGGCGGCCAGTCCGCCCGGTCGGCGCTGCGCAGCAGCGCCTCCTCCCGCTCACCGGCGAGCAACTGCCCGGCGAGGCGTTCCAGGTTGCGGCGCTGGGCGCGGCCGGCGCTGGCCAACTCGTCGGAGTGGCCGGCCACGCTGGCCGCGGACAGTTCGTCGATGTAGGCGAACATCAGCTCGGCGAACTCGGCCACGGTCGCGGCGGTGAGGCCCTCCCGCACGGTGGTGGTGGCCATCTCCCGCCAGGACACCCGGGCGCCGACCCGGTACGCGGCGAGCAGCGCGTCCATGCTCCGGCCGGAGCGGGCCTCCCCGCTGCCCAGGGCGTAGGCGGCCTCCAGGGCCGACACCAGCGGCGTGCTCGGGTCGCCGCCCTGCGGGCGTTCGATGAGCTGGAGGAACGTGCCGAGTGCGAGCTGCACGGCGGTCTCGATCTTCTCGCGCATCTGCCCGGTTAGGGTGCCCGAGTAGCTGGGTACCTCGGCCGTGATGGCGGTGATGGTCCGTTCGGCGAGCACCGGCAGCCGGTCCCGCAGCGCTCCGGCTACCCGCTCGTCCAGTTCGAGGTGGGCGGCGCGCCGCGTGGCCTCGAAGCTTTCCGGCACCTTTGTCACCTCCGAACAAAAGAGTCGGCCCGGTTCACCTTCGGAGGTGAAGCTTTTATGCCATTCTGCCGCGACGATCGGGATATGACCACCACCGTCCCCCGGTCTGCCGCCGCACCATCCCTGCGCGGCAGGATCCTGCGGCTCGCCGCGGCGGTCACCACCCCGCTGCTGCCCGACGACTACCTCGACCTGGTCGCGCCCCTGCGTTCCGGTGCGGACCTGCGCGGCCGGATCCTGGACGTCCGCCCGGAGACCGCCGACGCGGCGACCCTGGTGATCCGTCCCGGCCGCGACTGGCGCGGCCACACCCCCGGGCAGTACGTCCGGCTCGGCGTCGACGTCGACGGCGTCCGGCAGTGGCGGGCCTACTCGGTCACGTCCTCGCCAGGCCCGCGTACCGGGCCGATCGCGATCACCGTGAAGGCCATCCCCGACGGGGTGGTCAGCAACCACCTGGTCCGCCGCGTACGCCCGGGCACGGTCGTCCACCTCGACCAGGCGCGGGGCGATTTCGTGCTGCCCGCGACGCGGCCGGAGCGGGTGCTGTTCGTGACCGCCGGCAGCGGCGTCACGCCGGTCATGGGCATCCTCCGGTCCGGTGCCCTCGCCGGCGCCGACGTGGTCGTCGTGCACTCGGCCCCCACCCCGGCGGACGTGATCTTCGCCGCGGAACTGCGCGCCCTCGCCGACGCCGGGGCGCTCCGGCTGGTCGAGCGGCACACCGACACCGCCGGGCTGCTCTCCGTCGGCGACCTCGACGCCCTCGTGCCGGACCTCCTCGATCGGGAGACCTGGGCCTGTGGGCCGGTCGGCCTGCTCGACGCCCTGGAGGCGCACTGGACGGCCGCCGGACGGGCCGACCGGCTGCACACCGAACGGTTCCGGCCGACCGTGGTCACCGCCGGTGAGGGCGGCACGGTCAGCTTCGGCCGCTCCGGCGTCACCGTCGCGGCCGACGGCGCCACCCCGCTGCTCGACGCCGGTGAGGCCGCCGGCGTGCTCATGCCGTCCGGTTGCCGGATGGGCATCTGCTACGGCTGCGTGCTGCCGCTGCGCTCCGGCGCCGTCCGCGACCTGCGCAACGGCGCCCTGACCACGGCGGTTCCCGGGGACGGCGTCCTCATCCAGACCTGTGTGTCGGCCGCGGCCGGCCCCTGCGACATCGACCACTGATCGGAGACACCGACGTGACCGTGATCCAGAAGAAGCCCGTCAACCCGATCGCCCACCTCACGGCCGAGGACATCGAGATCATCGGCAAGGAACTCGACGCGATCCGTGACCGCGTGATCGCCGACCGGGGCGAACGGGACGCGCGCTACATCCGCAAGGTCATCAAGACCCAGCGGAGCCTGGAGATGGGCAGTCGGGCGGTGCTGCTCTTCTCGCTGTTCCCGCCGGCCTGGGTGGTGGGCACCGCGGGGCTGACGGTCGCCAAGATCCTGGAGAACATGGAGGTCGGGCACAACGTCCTGCACGGCCAGTGGGACTGGATGCGCGACCCGAAGATCCACTCGACCACCTGGGAGTGGGACCACGTCTCCCCGGCCGACCAGTGGAAGCACTCGCACAACCAGTTGCACCACACGTACACCAACGTCCTCGGCAAGGACAACGACCTCGGGTACGGCATCATGCGCGTCGACGAGGACCAGAAGTGGCACCCGATCTACCTCGGCCAGCCGCTGTGGAACTTCATCAACGCCTGCTTCTTCGAGTACGGCATCGCCGCGTACGACCTGGAGTTGGGCCGGAACCTGCGCAAGGGCCGGCACAAGGCCCCGGAGTTCCGGGCCCGGGCCCGCGCGGTCGGCCGCAAGATCCGTCGCCAGGTCCTCAAGGACTACGTCATCCACCCGCTGCTGTCCGGCCCGTCCTTCCTCAGCACGCTCGCCGCGACCTTCACCGCCAACCTGCTCCGTAACCTGTGGAGCCACTCGGTGATCATGTGTGGGCACTTCCCGGAGGGCGTGGAGACCTTCTCCAGGACGTCGATCGAGGGCGAGACGCGCGGCGAGTGGTACCTGCGGCAGATGCTCGGCTCGGCCAACATCAGCGGCAGCCGGCTGATGCACATCATGACCGGCAACCTGTCGTTCCAGATCGAGCACCACCTCTTCCCCGACCTGCCGAGCAACCGCTACCAGGAGATCGCCCCCGAGGTGCGGGCGCTGTTCGACCGGTACGGGCTGAAGTACGTCACCGGCTCGCTGCCCCGGCAGGTCTTCTCCGCGTGGCACAAGGTGATCCGGCTCTCGCTGCCCAACCGGCGCACGGCCACCCCGGTCGACGACCGGCGCGCCCCCGCCCTGGCCTCCGCCAACGCCTGACCGCACCAGCCCGCCTGGATCGCGCAACATCTCGGATGTAGTGGCCTCGGATGCCCGGTGATGCCACTACATCCGGGATCGAGTGCGACCCTGTCCGGGCGGAGCGCGGTTCACTCAGTGCGCGGCGACGGCGTCGTCGTAGAGCCGCTCCAGCCGTCGGGTCTGCGCGTGCAGGTCGAAGCGGTCCTCGACGTGCCGGCGCCCCTCCCGGCCCAGCCGGTCCCGCAGCGTCCCGTCGCCGAGCAGCCGTCGGATGTTCGCAGCGAGAGCGTGCCGGTCGCCCTCGGCCCCGAGCAGGCCGGTCTCGCCGTGCACCACGGCCTCCGGGATGCCGCTGTGGTACGTCGACACCACCGGCAGCCCGAGGCTCGCCGCCTCCAGGACGGTCGTCGGCAGCCCCTCGGTGTCGCCGTCGGGCGCCGTCTTCGAGGGCGCGGCCAGCAGCTTCGACGCGGCGAGGTGGCGGGCGACCTCGGCCGGCGGCTGCGCGCCCAGGAACGTGGCGTCCAGGCCGAGGTGCGCGGCGCGTGCCCGTAGCGGCTTCTCCAGCGGCCCGCTGCCGATGAACACCACGCGGGGCCGCTCGGGTGCCAGCAGGCCGACCGCCTCGACCAGGTCGTCGATGCCCTTCTTCGCCACGAACCGGCCGACGAAGGCGACGTCCCAGCGCTTCGGACCGGCGGCGGGCGCGGCCGGCACCGGTACGCCGATGTGGTGCACGCGCACCTTCGCGGGATCCGCACCGAGGGCGACCGCCCGGTCCCGGATGAACCCGCTGACCGCGATGACCAGCGCGGCCCGGTCGAACGCCTCGCCCAGGTTGCGGCGCTGGCGGGCGCC
>NZ_JBFAMU010000296.1:0-6131 GCF_040656655.1 Micromonospora sp. NPDC049799 | reverse complement strand
CTGCCAGCCTGAGGGTGCCCGTCGTTCGTTCGACGGGGCGGATGCGAGCTGATCCACCGGCGCGACCGGTGGATCAGCTCGGCCGTGCGGCGGCGTCGGCTGGAACGTCCAATACGCCGGTGCCGTCGAGCCGCAGCGCCGGCTGGCCCCGCACGCGCACTTCGCCATCCGAGGCACCATCCCCCGCGCCCTCGTCCGCCAAGTTGCCGCCGCCACCTACCACCAGGTGTGGTGGCCCTCGGTCGACCAGCGGGTCTACGAACCGGGCAACGCGCCGCAGTGGGACACCGACGCCGCCGGCTACACCAACGCCACCACCGGCCAACTCCTGCCCTCGTGGGATGACGCCCTCGACCTGGTCGACGCCAACCCCGACGCCCAACCCGTGCACGTGGTCCGCTTCGGTGTGCAGGTCGACGCCAAGGGCGTCCTCGCGGGCACCAAGGACGCCGATCGGTGCGTCGGCTACATCACCAAGTACCTCACCAAGCAGGCCGCCGACTGCCACCAGGTCACCACCGCCCGGCAACGCGCGCACCTGGAACGGCTCTGGCAAGAGCTGCGGCACACGCCGTGCTCGGAGCGGTGCGCCAACTGGCTGCTCTACGGCGTCCAGCCGAAGAAGGCACGGCCGGGGCTGCGGCCGGGCAACTGCAAGAACAAGGTCCACAAGCGCGACACCCTCGGCATCGGCGGCCGACGCGTCCTGATCTCCCGCCAGTGGTCCGGCAAAACCCTGACCGACCACCGCGCCGACCGACGCGAGTGGGTCAAAGCCCTGCTCGGCGTTACCACCGATGCCGACACCGCCCCGCCCGGCGGCGAGCAACGCCACGCCTGGGAGCTGGCTCGCCCGACCGACCCGGACGTGCCGCCCCTCGGGCACCGGGTCCTGCGTGCCATCTCCGAGCGCATCCAATGGCGCGCACAGCTCGACGCCGCCAGACGCGCCGCCGCCGACCCGCCCGATGTCTCGGCAGTCATCTCCCGTCACTTGGCAGAGCAGGAAGGGACCGGAGCATGAGCGAGAAGAAGAGCGTCCGCCCGGCCGAGGCTGCGGCCCTGCTCGGCGTCTGTCGAGACACCGTCTACGTCCTCATGCGGTCTGGTCGACTGCGGTCGGTGAAGCTCGGCCGGGCTCGCCTGATCCCGGTCGCCGCGATCGAGGAACTTCTCTCGGCAACCGAGGAGTACGCGGCATGAGCGGCAAGCGGCGTCGGTCTCACGGTGAGGGCTCCGTGTTCAAGTACCGGGACGGCTTCGCGGCGGTGCTCGATGTGGGCTGGGGTGAGGGCAAGCGGTCTCGGAAGTGGGTCTACGGCAAGACGGAGCGGGAAGTGCTCGGCAAGCTGGTCGACCTTCGCCGCCGCCAGGAGCAGGGGCAGAACCTCGCGGCGGCTCCTCGGACGGTCGGGGAGTGGCTGGACGAGTGGTTGCGGATGAAGGAGCGTGACGGGACACGGCCGTCGACGTTGCAGGGCTACCGGAAGCTCATCGAGAACCACGTCCGCCCGGCGCTTGGCCGGCTGGCGCTCGACAAGTTGACGCCGACCGTCATCCGTCGGCTTCTGGCCGAGAAGACAGATGCCGGTCTCTCGGCAACGACGGTTCGGCACATTCACGGGCTGATCCGGAACTCACTCGGTGACGCGGAGCGGGAGGAGCTGGTGCACCGCAACGCGGCCAAGTCGGTTCGTCCGCCTGCGATGAGGCAGGTCGAGCGGCGCGCCCTGGGCGTGGATGAGGCCAAGCGGCTGCTCGACGTGCTGCGGGGTCACCGCCTGGAAGGGTTGTACGTCTGTGCCCTGACGGTCGGGCTCCGTCGCGGGGAACTGCTCGGCCTCGCCTGGTCGGACATCGACTTCGACGCCGGCACCCTGACTGTTCGGCAAACCGTTCAGCGGGCCGGTGGCCGGTTGCAGCTCGTGGCACCCAAGACGGAGCGGTCCCGGCGGACGGTTCCGGTGCCGGCGCAGACCCTCGCCCTGTTCCGCGCGCACCGTCGGCAGCAAGCCGCGGACCGGTTGGCGGCGGGGGAGCGGTGGCAGGATCACGGCCTGGTCTTCCCGTCCAAGGTCGGCACGCCGATGGACCCGGACCACATCGACCGGACGTGGCACAAGATCCGTGTGGCGGCTGGCCTCGACTGGTTGCGGCTGCACGATCTGCGGCACGCCTGCGCGACGTTCCTGCTCGTCTCCGGTGCCTCGCCCCGGACCGTGATGAAGGTGCTTGGGCACAGCCAGATCGGGCTGACGATGAACACCTACGCGCACGTCCTGCCGGAGATCGAGCGGGCCGCCGTGGACGAGGCCGCGAAGCACCTCTTCGGCTGACTTGGCTGTACGAATGGCTGTACGGGGGCCGTGGTGATCGATGGGGCTGGGCGTACCAAGCCGCTGACCTGCGATGAAGGTGGCGCGCCCGGCAGGATTCGAACCTGCGGCCTTGGGATTAGAAGTCCCCTGCTCTATCCGCTGAGCTACGGGCGCGTGCCGTGGGTGTCGCGCCAAGAGGGTACCGCCGCCCGCTGATCCGGTGGGTGAACGGGTGGACGCGCCCACGTCGTCGATCAGGGTCGCACGGACCGGCGACCGAGGTCACCCGGGTTCCGCGTCCGGTCGGCCCGGCGTCCGGCACGCCGTACCCTCGGCTGGTGCTGCTTGATCAGGAGACCGAGAGCGACGTCGCGTCCGAGTTGTGTCAGCTCCTCGGCCGCGCCATCCTGCCGGTCCGCGCGAGCGACGCGGGGGAGGACCACTTCGGCACCGCGTTCTTCTGCACCGGGCCGGGGCGCGACGAGTACCTGCTCACCGCCGCCACTCTGGCCGGCGTACCCCGGGTGACGTTGGGTCTGCGGCCCAGCGTCACCGAGCCGGCCGGTGTCGCGGGCGACTCCGTCGAGGCGAACGGCGGGGCATGGGTCAGGCCGGCCGGGGTGGGGGTGGCCGTCCTCCCCAGCACCGGCCTGCACCAGGAAGCGGCGGGGCAGGGCTGGCACTGGCGTACGCAGGCGGTGCCGGACGCCCTCGCGGCCGACACGGACGCGATCGCCCGGATCGGCGCGGAGCCCGGCTCGGCGATCGTCCTCGCGCTCGGGGTTGGCGCGGACGGCTCGCGGCGACTGGAGGTGGCGATCGAACGCGTCGCCCGTCACGGCGACACCGTCCGTGTCGACGCGGAGATGCCGGACGGCTACCTGGGCGCGCCGGTCTTCGGCGTGCACGACGACGACGGCGAGATCGGACTGCGGTGCCTGGGGCTGGTGCTGCCCGCGCGCGACGGCGGGCACCCGATCGCCACGTTCGACCGCATCCGCGCCGCCCTCGCAGACCTCCCCACGGTCACCTGAAGCGGACGCCGAGGCGGAACACGGGAGATCTTGGAAGGAAACGGCCCCCGGAGGGGCCGGAATCTTCCAAGATCGGCGGGCGGGCAGCCGGGCGGGCGGCGGCCCGGCGGGCGGGCGTCAGACGCCGGTTGCGTCCGCTGCTTCGGCCGGTTGCCGGCTTGCCGGAGGCACGGGCTGGCTGGCGGGGGCCGTGGGCCCGGCGCCGAGGAAGGCGTCGGCCCAGCGCCCGACCTCGTCGAACACCTTCTGGCGTACGTCGGGGCCGGAGAGTGTGAGGTCGTGCATCCCGCCGTCGAAGCGGGCGAGGGTGACGTGCCGGCCGAGGCGGGGCGCCCAGCGGACCATGTGCTCGACGTCGAGCACCGCGTCGGCGAGCGTCGCCGACTCGTGCCACTTCATGCCCTTGAAACTGCGGGTCGAGCAGGCCAGCAGGACCGGCACGCGGATGTCCAGGCCGGTCCGGAGCTGCTGCTGGCCCTGCCGGACCGCGGCCAGCCAGCCGGCCCGGACGGGGAACCCGGCGAGCGGCTTCCACTCCAGGTCGAAGGTCCACTCGCCGCGGTGCTGGGCGTGGATGCTCTGGCCGTACACCGTGCCGAGGCCGGGGCGGATGACGCGCTTCGGCGCGCTGCGGGCCAGGCGCGCGACGGCGGCCGCGCCGGGCCGGCGCAGCACCCAGGGGAGGTTGAGGTCGAAGAACGGGCTGTTGAGGAACAGTCCGTCGACGACGCCGGCCTCGCGGCGGGCGTGCGCCCAGAGGGAGACGATCAGGCCGCCGGTGGAGTGGCCCATCCCGAGCAGGATGTCGTGGCCGTCGTCCTCGCGGATGATCTTCGCGGCGGCGTCCAGCTCGGGGAGGTACTCGGCCAGGTCCGTGCAGAAGTTCGGGGTCTGGTGCGGCAGCAGGCTGCGGCCGTACTTGCGCAGGTCCAGCGCGTAGAAGTCCCAGCCCCGCTCGGCGAAGAAGTCGGCGAGGTGGGTCTGGAAGAAGTAGTCGACGAAGCCGTGCACGTAGAGCACGGCCCGCCCGGTGGGGCGGTCGGCCCGACGGCGGACCAGGGTGGCGACCACCGGTCCCTCGTCGTCGGTGCCCAGGTCGATCGTCTGCCGCTCGTAGGGCGGGCCCAGCACGTCCGGTTCCACGAACGCGACGGTACGCCCGCTTGCTACCGGGCGGTAGCCCCCGGGCGTACCCGCCCCCGCCCGGCCGCACCGGCGGGCGGGGGCTTCGGGCGTACGCCTCAGGTGGTCTCGGCGTCGGCGCGGACCGGCTCGATGTCCTCCTCGGCCGGGGCACCCGCCTGCGCGGAAACGTCGCGCAGGTGCTTGTTGTGCCGGGGCTCCTGCCGCGTCTTCGCGTCGTTGAGCTTGCGCCGCAGGTCGTCCCGGACGTCGTTCAGCGCGGCGTGCAGGTCCTCCTCCGAGGAGGTGGTGACGATCTTCTGCCGGCCGGCGATCCAGCACTCCAGGGTGACCTTCTGACCCTTGGCCTCGCGATCCTTCACCGTCACCTCAAGCTCGGTGGCGTCGGCGTGGAAACCGGCGAGCCGGGCGTCCAGCGTGGCGAACTGCTCGGCGATCCAGTTCCGGTCGCCCTGCGAGAACCCGGCGCCGACCCGCAGGCACTCCGCCACGGTCGCCGGGTTGGTGACGGCGCTCATCGCTGCACCCGGCCGGTGCCGATGGTGGTCATCTTCATGATCGCTGACCTTTCGTTCGTGGTGCTGTCCGCGGTGCGGTTGATCAAATCCATACCCAGCCGACCGGGGTCCGGAACGTGACCGATCATGCAGCGGCCCGCACCGGGCTCTCCAGGGCCGTTCGGCCGTAGCACACCGGGACCTTGATCAGGTCGTTGTCCACAGCCGCTCCGGTTGTCCACAGGCGGGCCGTCGGTGCTCGCGTCGGCCGCCTTTCCGACGCAGGCTCGGCGTCGAGTCGACTCGCGATGGCAAGCCCGATCTCCCCCTGGAGGGACGATGTTCGACACGTACGTCACGATCGTGGGCAACGTGCTCACGGCCCCGGAGTGGCGCCGCACCACCCAGAGCAACACGCTGGTGGCCAACTTCAAGGTCGCCTCCACCGCCCGCCGGCTCGACCGCGACAGCGGCCGGTGGGTCGACGGCAACAGTCTTCGCGTCCGCGTGAACTGCTGGCGCAAGCTCGCCGAGGGTGTGGCCGCCTCGATCATGGTGGGCGACCCGGTGGTCGTCTGCGGTCGGCTCTACACCCGCGACTGGACCGACGACGCGGGGAACCACCGCACCCTCTACGAGCTGGAGGCGGTCGCGGTGGGGCACGACCTGTCCCGTGGGCGGGGTCGCTTCCTGCGCAACCGGCCGACCATGTCCACCAGCACGGTGCAGGACGCCGAGGCCGAGCAGCGGGTGCACGGCGAACCGACCGAGCCGGTGCCGGACGGCGACGCCCCGGCCGTGCTCGACGACGGGCCGCTGGACGAGGACTTCGAGCTGTCCGGGTTCCCGGTGCGGGGCCGGCGGGCGGTGTCCCCCTTCGCCGACACCACCGATCCGTTCGACGAGGACGCGGACGGGCTGGACCACGGGCCCGGTGCAGCCGAACTGCTCTGGGACGGCGCGGACGCCACGGCCCGCGCGGGCGGCGCGGACGACACGGACGCTCCGGGCGCCGCTGACCGGTCCGACGGTCCGGTCGAGGGCGACGGTTTCGGCCTCGACCGGACCCATGCAGAAGGGGATGACGTACATGGTGCGCCCGCGCATGCTGCCGCGGTACAGCTCCGAGTCAGCACCAC
>NZ_JBFAMU010000295.1:0-6148 GCF_040656655.1 Micromonospora sp. NPDC049799 | reverse complement strand
GCCCGTCGGCACGCTCTCCGGCAGCGCCGCGGCCACCACGTCCCCGCCGACGCACGCCGCCCGCCGCAGCACGCCGCCGTCACGCAGGTAGATCGCGGCGAACGGGACGTCCAGCGCGTACCCGCCGACGGCCTCGGCCAGCCGGTGACAGGTGCCGGCCACGTCCACGGTGCGTCCGTCCCCGCCGACCGTCAGATCCCGCAGCAGACGCAGCCGGCGCTCGCCGACCACCTGCTCGGTCACCTCGCTGCACACGGTGAGCACCCCGACCGTACGGCCGTCGTCGTCGCGGGCGGGCGCGTGCGAGACGCTGAAGTACGCCTCCTCGCGGTAGCCGGAGCGGTCGAGCAGCAGTTGGAGGGCCGGCACCCAGCTGGCCACCCCGGTCGTCATCGCCTCGTCGATCAGCGGGGCCAGCACGTCCCAGCCCTCGGCGAGGGTGACCCGCACGTCGCCACCGAGGGCGCTGGGGTGTTTGTCCCCGATCAGTGCCGAGTAGGCGTCGTTGTAGAGCTGGGTGAACTCCGTTCCCCACAGCAGCAGCATCGGATACCGGGACGACAGCACCATCCGCACGGCGGCGCGCAGGCTCTGGGGCCAGCGCTCGACCGGGCCGAGGGGCGTGGAGGACCAGTCGAGCCGTGCCATCAGCCGTCCGGCGTCCCCACCGCCTACGAAGAGGTCACCCACCCGTTGCGTCACCCTCGACCGAGTCCCATCGCAGCCCCGTTCCGGGGCCCACCACCCCTTGCTGGCGTTAGCTGCCCACATCCTGGCACCTGGGCACGCTCACGAATCCGCCGCCACCCCGGAGATCGTCTGTACCCACCCCCACCCGTATCCACACCACCTGTGGTTCCCGCCACAGGTCACGATCGGGGAAAGCTAGCGCGACCACAGGTACGGACGGGGCGCAAGTCGGCGGCCGGTGCTCCCGCGCTGCGCGGTGAGGAAGTTCACGAGAAGTGGGCAATCGACGCGAAGCGCCCCTAACGTCGAGCGGGTTCGCGACGCGAACACCACGGTCGGTAACGCCTAATCCTGCCGCCGACCGTCGGAACCCGTCACCCAGGCATGGAGCGGGGGACCCACACGTTCCTCGGTGCACGTCACCTCGGGGTGAAGCCGCCCTCGGCGGCCGGGCTCCTCGGCCCGAACCCGACAGCTGACCTCGCAGGCGTGGAGGACACATCGATGGCATCTGACTACCAGGCCCGGCACCGTCGCACCGCCCGTCGTACCGCCGTCGGCACCCTCGCCGTCGGCGCCGTGACCGGCGCGGTCGCGATCTTCGGCCCGGCCGCACCGGCACAGGCCGACAGCGTCAACTGGGACGCGATCGCCCAGTGCGAGTCCAGCGGCAACTGGAGCATCAACACCGGCAACGGCTACTACGGCGGCCTCCAGTTCGCCCAGAGCACCTGGGAGGGCTACGGCGGCCTCAAGTACGCCAAGCGGGCCGACCTGGCCAGCCGCGGTGAGCAGATCGCGGTGGCCGAGCGGGTGCTCGACGGCCAGGGCATCGGCGCCTGGCCGACCTGCGGCAAGCGGGGCGGCTCCACCAAGGCGTACACCCCGAAGAAGACCGAGCGGTCCTCGGAGACGAAGCGCGACTCCGGCACGACGAAGCGCGACTCCGGCAACGAGCGCTCGACGCGGAACACCACACCGTCGGGCAGCGGCGAGACCCACGTGGTCGAGCCGGGCGACACCCTCGCCAAGATCGCCACCTCGCACGGCGTCGACGGTGGCTGGCGGGCGCTGTACGAGCGCAACGAGCGCGTCGTCGGCGGCGACCCGGGCCTGATCTTCCCGGGGCAGCGGCTCAGTCTCTGACGCGTACCCCCTTCACGACGCCCGGCCGGCACCACCGGCCGGGCGTCGTCGCATCGCCGTCCGCGACGACTCGTATCCTTTCCGCGAACCTTCTCGTGGTCGTCGAGCATGAAAGGACACGGTGTGAGCAACCGGACCGAGACGTTGGAGTTTCAGGCCGAGGCACGTCAGCTGCTCCAGCTGATGGTCCACTCGATCTACTCGAACAAGGACGTCTTCCTGCGCGAGCTGATCTCGAACGCCTCCGACGCACTGGACAAGGTGCGGCTGGCGTCCCTGGTGGACAAGGACCTCGACGTCGACACCACCGACCTGCACATCGCGATCGAGGTCGACCGGGACGCGCGGACCCTCACCGTCCGGGACAACGGCATCGGGATGTCGCGGGACGAGGTGGTCCAGGTGATCGGCACGATCGCCAAGTCGGGCACCGCCGAGCTGCTGCGGACGCTGCGCGAGTCCTCCGACGCCGGAACGTCGCAGGAGCTGATCGGCCAGTTCGGCGTCGGCTTCTACGCGGCGTTCATGGTCGCTGACCGGGTCGAACTGGTCACCCGCCGGGCGGGGGAGAGCGGCGGCACCCGCTGGGAGTCGACCGGCGAGGGCACCTACACCGTCGAGGGGGTCCAGGACGCACCCCAGGGCACCTCGGTCACCCTGCACCTGAAGCCGGTCGACACCGAGGACAACCTGCACGACTACACCGCCGAGTGGACCCTGCGGGAGATCGTCAAGCGGTACTCCGACTTCATCGCCTGGCCGATCCGGATGAGCGTGGAGCGCCCCGGCGCCGACGGCGGCGCCCCGACCGTCGAGGTGCAGACGCTCAACTCGATGAAGGCGCTCTGGGCCCGGCCCCGGGACGAGGTCGACGAGGCCGAGTACAGGGAGTTCTACAAGCACGTCAGCCACGACTGGGCCGACCCCCTCGAGGTCGTGCACATGCGGGGCGAAGGCACCTTCGAGTACGAGGCGCTGCTCTTCCTCCCGTCCCACGCGCCGCTGGACCTTTTCTCCCCGCAGGGCCGCCGGGGCGTGCAGCTCTACGTCAAGCGCGTCTTCATCATGGACGACTGCGAAGCGCTGATGCCGAACTACCTACGCTTCGTCAAGGGCGTGGTGGACGCGCACGACCTGTCGCTGAACATCTCCCGGGAGATCCTCCAGCAGGACCGGCAGATCCAGGTCGTCCGCCGGCGGTTGGTGAAGAAGGTGCTCGCCACCGTCCGCGACCTGAAGGCGAAGCAGCCGGAGAAGTACCGGACCTTCTGGACCGAGTTCGGCCCCGCCGTCAAGGAGGGCCTGATCGACGACACGGAGAATCGGGACATCCTCCTGGAGATCCTGTCGGTCTCCTCCACCCAGGACCCGGCCGAGCCCACCGACCTCGCCGGGTACGTCGGCCGGATGAAGGACGGCCAGACCGACATCTACTACGCCACCGGCGAGTCCCGGACGACCATCGAGAACTCGCCGCACATGGAGGCGTTCCGGGCCAAGGGCTACGAGGTGCTGCTGCTCACCGACCCGGTCGACGAGGTGTGGGTCGAGCGGGTCGGCCAGTACGACGGGAGGACGCTGCGGTCGATCGCCAAGGGCCAGGTCGACCTGGACACCGAGGAGGAGAAGGCCGAGGCGGAGGCCGAGCGGGAGCGGCAGCGCACCGAGTACGCGGACCTGCTCACCTGGATGGGTGGGGTCCTCGCCGACGCGGTCAAGGAGGTCCGCCTGTCGTCGCGGCTGACCACCTCCCCGGCCTGCGTGGTCGGCGACGCCCACGACATCACTCCGACGCTGGAGAAGATGTACCGGGCGATGGGGCACGAGGTGCCGGCGGTCAAGCGGATCCTCGAACTCAACCCGGGGCACCCGCTCGTCACCGGCCTGCGCAAGGCCCGCGAGCAGGGCGGCACCGAGGAGTCGCTGAAGGAGACCGCGGAGCTGCTGTACGGGATGGCGCTGCTCGCCGAGGGCGGGGAACTGGCCGACCCGTCCCGGTTCACCCGGATCCTCGCCGACCGGCTCGCCCGAACCCTCTAGACCCGTGAGAAGGGGGAGGCCGCCGCCCGGCAACCTCCCCCTTCGTCGCGGTCTAGTTCTTCTTCGTCAACTGCTCGAAGTCGACCACCTCGGCCTCGGCGGGAGCCTTGAGGTCGTCGAACGGCGCCCCGAAGTCGCTGAAGGTCAGCTCGCCCGGGTTGGCGTCGGTGCCCTCCATGCGCATCGGGTACGGATCACCCTCGGTGGCCACGTAGACGGTGCCGCCCTTGGCGCCGCCGTCGACCAGGCCGACCGTCGGGACGCCCGCGATGTCCTTGGTCCCGCCCTTGGTCAGGGTGCCGTCGATCTCGAACATCTTGTCGACGTTGGCAATGCCGAACATGTCGTCGAGGTCCTTGTCGTCGGCGGGTACCTTGACCCACCTGTCGCCCAGCAGCTTCGCCATCTCCGTGCCGGTCCCGGCGCCCGAGGACACCTCCCAGAACTTCTCGTCCGGCCGGATGAACTGCTGGCCGCCGACGGCGAGCAGTTGCACCGTCGCGCCCTCGTACGTCACCTGCCCGGCGAGGTCGTCGCCCCGGACCCGGAAGTCGAGGGCGATCGGGTCGCCGTCGTTGACGATGCTGCCCTTCACCTGGTACGAACCGGCATCCTTCAGTGCCGTCCTCGCCCGATCCAGCGCCTCGTTCGGCGCCAGGGCGGCGACACCGTTGTCCTTGGTCTCCGCCGGCTCCGAGCCGCCGTTGCACCGCATCCGGCCACCAGCGCGGCGACCGCCGCCAGGGTCACCGCCGAACGTCTGATCGACATGGTCCTCATGGTTTCAGCTCCCTCATGCCGCCCCGTCCGTGGCAGCGCACCCGGATACCCTGTATTGACCAGCCACAATCGCTGGCCGGGGTCCAACCAGGGCCGGCGGGCGACACCGCCGCGTCGGGCGTGGGAGCGACGCCGCTTGGGTAACACGGGCGGGCATGAGCACGAGGACATCGGAGCGCGGTAACCCGGTCACGACCGGCGTCGGCACGGTCGCGGTCGTCGCGCACCGCAGAAAGACCCTCGGCGGCGGCCTCGACGCCCTCCGCGCGGAACTGGCCGGCGCGGGCGTCGACGACCTGCTCTGGTACGAGGTGCCGAAGAGCCGCAAGGCCCCGAAGAAGGTCCGTAGGGCGTTGAAGAAGGGCGCCGACCTGATCTTCGTCTGGGGCGGGGACGGCATGGTCCAGCGCTGCGCCGACACGCTCGCCGGCTCGGGCACCGCGATGGCGATCCTGCCCGCCGGCACCGCGAACCTCTTCGCCGCCAACCTCGGGATCCCCGAGGACCTGCCCGAGGCGGTGCGAATCGGGCTGCACGGCCGCCGCCGCACCCTGGACCTGGGCCGCCTCAACGGCGAGCACTTCGCGGTGATGGCCGGTGCCGGTTTCGACGGCGACCTCATCCGGGAGGCCGACCGTGACCTCAAGGGCCGGTTCGGCCGCCTCGCCTACATGTGGACGGGGCTCCGACACGTCCGGGGGGAACTGGTCCGGACCCGGATCACCGTCGACGGCGCCGAGTGGTTCGACGGCGAGGCGAGCTGCGTGCTCTTCGGCAACGTCGGCACCATCACCGGCGGCATCCCGGCCTTCGACGACGCGCGCCCGGACGACGGCTGCCTGGAGGTCGGTGTGTCCACCGCCGACGGCGCCATCGACTGGGCCCGCACGCTCGGCCGGATGGCGGCGGGCCGGTCGGAGGAGTCGCCGTTCCTGCGGATCACCCGGGGACGCAAGGTGAAGGTCCGCCTCGCGGCCCCGCGCACGTACGAGTTGGACGGGGGAGCGCGGGACGCGGTCACCAAGCTCAAGGTGCGGGTGGTGCCCGGGGCGTTGACCCTCTGCTGCCCGGAGGTCGGCGAATCGGCGTGAGCGCTCGGGCCGGCCGTCCAGGCGCCGTTTACCAGGGGCTGTTCCGGGTGAAGGTGGAGGGATAACAGCTCGTAAGGGGGGCCGCACGATGTCCGACACCAGCCGAAATCGGCCGGATCGCCATGCCGACCGTCCGCCGGAGGTGACCGATCCGCTGCTGTGGGATCTCGCCCTGGACGTGGCCGACGCGCACCAGCCGGACGGCGACGGCGCCTGCCACAATCTGCTCTGCGCCGGTCAGGCCTGGCCCTGCGCCGCCTGGAACACCGCCCAGCGCGCACTGCGCTCCGCACAGACACCCGCGGGCGCGACCGGCGCGTCGCCGGCGGTTCGCACGGGTCGCCGCTGCGACCACGACCAGCTCGACGGAGGGTCGCCCGCGGTGGCGGCCGGCCGCCGCC
>NZ_JBFAMU010000294.1:0-6159 GCF_040656655.1 Micromonospora sp. NPDC049799 | reverse complement strand
GCCGCCAGCGCGGCGGCCGACCCGGCCGGCCCCGCACCGACCACCACCACGTCGAACTCGTCCCCTGCCCCGCCCTGCTCCCCTGTCCCGCCCTGCTCCACGCCGCCGTCCGTCATGGCGTCCCCTCCCCGCGAGCCGGTCCGGGGCCGTGCCCGCGTCCGTCATCCTGCCTGGGACGAAAGATCGACTCGACTTCACTGAGGTCGGGGTGTCGGAGTTACTCGGATGGCCCGACTTCAAGGAAGCCGAGTCGATCATGGGGTGGGGGTGGGGGGATCGGCCTTGGTGGCGCGGTGGAGGGCGTAGAGGGTCACGGCGGCGGCGGTTGCCAGCGGGGCGCCGTCCCGGACGAGGCCGTCCCAGTCGAGCAGCCACCAGCAGAGCGGCAGGTCGACGGCGAGCACGACCAGGGTCACCACGACGAGCAGGCGGCGGGCCCAGTGCCGGCCGCGCAGCAGGAAGGCGGTGCAGAAGAGGACCGCGTAACTGGTGACGATCCCGGCGCCGAACCAGAACAGCACGGCGGGCACGGCGGCCAGCCGGTCGTCGAGCACGTCCGCGCCGGCGACCAGCGCGGGCACCAGCATGAGCGGGCTGTACGTGAAGGCGGCCACCCGGGCGGTGAGCAGCCACCCGCTGACCTCGGGCCGGCGCGGCGGGGTCTCCCGCCAGGAGATGCCCCGGCCGTCGATGACCAGGCGCGGGCGGTGCCTCCTCAGGTGGGACGCCACGGCCGGCGAGCGGTAGAGCAGCCACACCACGGCCACGCAGAGCGCGGTGAGCACGGCGAAGCCGAGCAGGCCGGGCAGCGGCGGCGTCCCCTGCCGGGGCACGATCAGCCGGCCGACGGCGAAGACCGTGGTCACCGCGAGGATCAGGCCGAACGGGCGGGCCACCGTACGACCGCGCCGGACGTTCCCGATGAGCAGCAGGAAACCGAGTGAGCGGAGCAGCGCCCAGCCGGTGCGGACGGCCAGCGCGAAACCCTGCTCCGGCGCGTACACCCAGTTGAGCAGCTCGACCACGACGGTGGCCGCCGCGGTCGTCGCCAGCAGCGTGGTGAGCGCCCGGACGGCGGACGGCCGCCGGACCTCGGTCTCGGCGGCCGTCCTCATGGAATCCCGTGTTCCCCCGCGCGGGCGGGCGTCACACCTACTTCTGCGGCTGGGCCGCGTCGAGCCGCGCACGCAGCGCGTCCAGCTCGGCCCACAGAACACCCGGCAGCTTGTCGCCGAACTTCTCGAACCACTCGGTGACCAGCGGCAGCTCGTTGCGCCACTCGTCGGCGTCGACCTTGAGCGCGATCCGGACGTCCTCCGGGGTCATGTCCAGACCCTCGACGTCCAGCGCGTCCTGGGCCGGGACCATGCCGATCGGGGTCTCGACGGCGTCGGCGCGACCCTCGAGCCGCTCGATGACCCACTTGAGTACGCGGGAGTTCTCGCCGAAGCCCGGCCAGAGGAAGTTGCCCTCGGCGTCCTTGCGGAACCAGTTGACGTAGTAGATCTTCGGCAGCTTGGACTCGTCGCCGTCGGCGCCCTTGCCCATCTCGATCCAGTGCCGGAAGTAGTCACCGGCGTGGTAGCCGATGAACGGCAGCATGGCCATCGGGTCGCGGCGGACGACACCGACCGCGCCGGAGGCGGCGGCGGTGGTCTCCGAGGAGAGCGTGGCACCCATGTAGACGCCGTGCACCCAGTCCCGGGCCTCGGTCACCAGCGGGATGGTGTCCCGGCGGCGGCCACCGAAGAGGATCGCGTCGATCGGCACGCCGTTCGGGTTGTAGTAGTCCTCGGCGAGGATCGGGCACTGGGTGATCGGGGTGCAGAACCGGCTGTTCGCGTGCGAGGAGAGGCTGTCGCTCTCCGGCGTCCAGTCGTTGCCCTTCCAGTCGATCAGGTGCGCCGGCGGCTCGCCCATGCCCTCCCACCAGATGTCCCCATCGTCGGTGAGGGCCACGTTGGTGAAGACGGAGTTGCCGCGGTCCAGCGTCCGCATCGCGTTGGCGTTGGTCTTCCAGTCGGTGCCCGGGGCGACGCCGAAGAGGCCGTACTCCGGGTTGACCGCGTAGAGGCGGCCGTCCTCGCCGAAGCGCATCCAGGCGATGTCGTCGCCGATGGTCTCGACCTTCCAGCCCGGGATGGTCGGCTCCAGCATGGCCAGGTTGGTCTTGCCGCACGCCGACGGGAACGCGCCGGCGACGTGGTAGACCCGACCCTCCGGCGAGGTGATCTTGAGGATCAGCATGTGCTCGGCCAGCCAGCCCTCGTCGCGCCCCATGACGCTGGCGATACGCAGGGAGTAGCACTTCTTGCCGAGCAGCGAGTTGCCGCCGTAGCCGGAGCCGAAGGACCAGATCTCCCGGGTCTCCGGGAAGTGCGAGATGTACTTCGTCTCGTTGCACGGCCAGGCGACGTCCTCCTGGCCGGGGGCCAGCGGGGCGCCGATCGAGTGCAGGGCGTGCACGAAGTCGGCGTCGTCGCCCATGGCCTCCAGGACCGTGGCGCCCATCCGGGTCATGATCCGCATCGAGGCGACCACGTACGGGCTGTCGGTGATCTCGACGCCGAACATGGGGTTCTCGGCCTCGACCGGACCCATGCAGAAGGGGATGACGTACATGGTGCGCCCGCGCATGCTGCCGCGGTACAGCTCCGTCATCGTCTGCTTCATCTCGGCCGGCGCCATCCAGTTGTTGGTGGGGCCGGCGTCCGCCTCGTCGACGGAGCAAATGTAGGTGCGCTCCTCGACCCGGGCGACGTCCGTCGGGTCCGTGCGCGCGTAGAACGAGTTCGGCTTCTTCTCCGGGTTGAGGCGGATCAGGGTGCCGGCTTCGACCAGCTCGTCGGTGAGGCGGCGCCACTCCTCGTCGGACCCGTCCACCCAGACCACCCGCTCCGGGGTGGTCAGTTCGGCGACCTCACGGACCCAGGCGAGCAGTTTGGGGTGGGACGTCGGGGCCTGATCGATACCCCGAACAGTAGCCGGAGCAACCATGACACATCTCCTTGGTGGTCGACGCTGACCGATCTATGGGATGCACGAGTCTTGACGACTATGCGCCGCCTTCGTGGAAACCTGGGATTGGCCTCAGCGTAAACCGGGCGGCGTCGCCAGTCAGTGGGACTGGTTGTGAAGAACTGCACAAGGTACGGCCTCGCTGCGGCATCACGATCTGATACCCGCTTTCGCGCGCAGTTTCACGCAAATCTTGTCGCGGACCTCCCGCAGCGGGGAACGTCGGGCCCGTCCGCCGGTGCGCGACGCGACCCGATCGCGGTTCGGAGGAAACAACTCCGGATCTCGTCACCGCCGGTTACGCTCCGCTCATCACCGTCTCCACCGCCCGCGCCCTCCGCCGTTGCTACCCGTACGGTGCGGCGGCAACCGGTACGCTCGCGGGGTGGCCGCCACAATGACCGGGGAGCCTGACTCCCGGCAGACCCGTCCGGGCCTGCTCCGCTCCCTGATCGACCGGTTCGGTCACCTCGTACGGGAGCTCAGCAAGTTCGCCACCGTGGGTGGCATCGCCTTCCTCATCGACTTCGCGCTGTTCAACTACATGACCGCCGCGCAGGACGTCGAGCAGGTGACCGCCAAGACCATCTCCACGGTGATCGCGGCAAGCTTCGCGTTCCTCGGCAACCGGTTCTGGACCTGGCGGCACCGCCGCGGCTCCAACCCGGCCCGCGAGTACGCACTGTTCTTCTTCTTCAACGGGGTCGGCCTGGGCATCACGGTGGCGTGCCTGGCCATCAGCCGGTACGGGCTGGGCAGTGTCTGGCCGGAGGTCTTCCAGACCCCGGTGGCGGACAACGTCGCCAGCTACCTCGTCGGCACCGGCCTGGCGACCCTCTTCCGGTTCTGGTCCTACCGACGGTTCGTCTTCGTCGAAGGGGGAACCCAGCCGGTTCTGGAAGTGAAGCAGGACCGACACGGGGCGTGAGCTGACGCCCACCTCGTCCAGTCGGGGCCGGCCGGTCCCGCCCACTGCCCTAAGGTGTTCCGCATGCGTCTTGTCCGTCTGCTGCCTGAGCGTTGGCAGAAGTTCATCCACGAGGCGCTCAAATTCGGCATCGTCGGTGGCATCAACACCGTCATCAATTACGCGGTGTTCAATGCTCTGGCACTCACCGTTTTTGTCGACGGCCAACTGAAGGCAACGGTCATCGCGACCGTCGTGGCGACGATCACGTCGTATCTGATGAATCGTCACTGGACGTACCGGGATCGCCCGAAATCGGCGATGAGACGCGAATACGTCCTCTTCTTCCTTTTCAACGGCGCGGGTCTGCTCATCGAGCTGGGCGTGCTGGCCGCCGCGAAGTACGGCCTCGGCCTGACCGGCCTGCTGGCCCTGAACGTGGCCAAGACCTTCGGCGTACTGCTGGCCACGCTCTTCCGGTTCTGGTCGTACCGGACCTTCGTCTTCCAGCCGGCGCCCGCCCACGCGGCGCCGACCTGGCACAGCATCCCGCGCGACGAGTGGGACACGATGGCCGAGATGGACCCGGTGGCGGAGCTGGCCGAGTCGGTCTCCGAGCTGGAGGAGGCCCAGGGTCAACCCGGTGAGCCCCGGGCCCGCCCGGCGGCGGCACCGGTGACCGGACCACCCGCACAGGGCCGCCCCGCGCCGCTCGACGCGGCGCTCGGCGAGTCGCTCGACCGGGAGCTGGCGGCCGAACTCGCCGCCGAACTCCAGGCCACCCCCCGCCGCTCCCCCCGCCGCTGACCGGCCCCGCCACCGGCGGTCAGGTGCTCGGATCGCGCAGCGGCTTGCCCTCGTTCATGTCGGCGAGGATGTCCCGCATCTCGGCGTCACCCAGCGAGTGCTTGTCGTGGTGGGCCTCCACCAGCTCGTAGAGCCTGGTCTGGACCTGACCGACCCGCGGCACGTCGTGCAGGACCGACTGGCCACGCTCCCCGGCCGACTCGATCGTCAGCGTGCCGCAGCCCAGCAGCCGCTCCATGACGCCCTGGCGCATCGCGTGGTCGTTGATCCGGGTGAGCGGGATGTCCCGCCGGTCCCGGGAGAACAGGCCCTCCTGGAGCAGCACCCGCTCGTTCGTGAAGAGGTAGTGGGTGCTCCGCCACGCCAGGTACGGCCGGAGCGTCAGCCACAGCACCGCGACCAGCGCCAGCCCACCGATCACGGCCAGCGCCACCGAGCCGCCCCCGCCAGACGGGAGCAGGACCACGCCGGCCACCACCGCGGCGACGGCGAGCACCAGCACCACGACCGGGCCGACGAGGGCCCTCCAGTGCGGGTGCAGGTGCAGCACGACATGCTCGTCCTCGGTGAGCACGTCCTCGGGAAACGCCACGGGTACCTCCATCGCGAGAAGCGGACGGGCAGACCGTAACGCCCCGTCGCCACCGAGGGGATCAGCCGCGCGGGGCCCTTCCTCTCACCTCAGGTGGAGGACGTCGCCGGCGGTGAGGCGGTGTTCGCCCGTCGCGGTGACGACCAGGAGGTGGCCGTCGGCGTCCACGCCGGTGGCCGTACCGGTCAGCTCGTCGCCCCCGGGCAGCAGCACGCGTACCTTCCGGCCGACCGTGGCGCAGGCGGCCAGGTAGGCGTCGCGCAGCCCGCACGTGACCGCGTCCCCGCCGGCGGACCGCCAGCGGTCGTACCAGTCGGCGACACCGCGGAGCAGGGCACGCAGCAGCGGATCCCGGTCGGTGGCGGCGGCACCGGCCAGTTGCAGCGAGGTGGCCGGCAGTCCGCTGGGGTTCTCCGGCAACTCGTCCGCGCGGAGGGTCACGTTCAGGCCGATGCCGAGAACGATCGCGGGCAGCTCACCGGCCCGGGTCGGTGGGACGGCCTCGGCCAGGATGCCGGCGCACTTCGCCTCGTCGACCAGCAGGTCGTTCGGCCACTTCAGGCCCGCCTCCAGCTCCGCCAGCAGGGCCACCGCCTCCACCAGCGCGACGCCGGCGAGCAACGGTAGCCAGCCGTACCCCGACGCGGGAGCCGGCGGCCAGCCGCGGTCCGGGTCGGCCACGCCGGGCCGGAGCAGCACGCTGGTCGCGATGCCCGCGCGGGCCGGCGACTGCCAGGCCCGACCCCGCCGCCCCCGGCCGGCGGTCGGTTACCTCCTCTACCCCCTCGCGTTCCTGGTGTGGGCATCCGCGATCGCCGCTCCGGTTCCCTCCATC
>NZ_JBFAMU010000293.1:0-6187 GCF_040656655.1 Micromonospora sp. NPDC049799 | reverse complement strand
GCCGACGGCGACGGCTTCGCGCTGCCGGACGGAGCCGGGGTGGCGCTGCCGGACGGTGCCGGGGTGGCCGGCGGCGGGGTCGCGGACGCGCCGCTGCCGTCGGCGATCTTCAGGACCTTCCGGAAGCGCAACTCGGCGGCCTCGCCGACCTCGTCGATGTTCCGGTTCTCGCCGGGCAGGGAGACCACGATGTTCCGGTCGCCCTCGGTGACCACCTCGGCCTCGGCCACGCCGAACGCGTTGACCCGGCTCTCGATGATCCGGCGGGCCTCCTCCAGGCTCTCGGAGTTGGGGGCCCGGCCGTCGACGCTGTTGGTCGCCTCCAGCGTGAGCCGCGTTCCGCCGACCAGGTCGAGGCCCAGTCGTGGCTCCAACCGGTCCTTCCAGCCACCGCTGGCGTTGCCCGCGAAGAACACCAAAAGGTAGAGGACGACGAAGATGAGCCCGAGCACGGCCAACTGCCGTCCGGGGCGCATCTGTCCCTGAGGTGGTGCCACGGCTGTCCTGTCTCCCTGTACGGTCGCGCCGCTGCCACAGCGGCGAGGTCGGGCCGGTCACCCGGCCGACGGTTTACCGGAACCGACGTCGCGAGCGGCACCGCCGGCGGGCCGACGCACAGGCGTCGACGGTCGTGCCGGCGTGCCGACGCCCGGCGTCGGCCCTACTATCCAGTTTTGTCGCCGCGCCCGCTGCCCGGTGGGCGGACCGGCCGGATCCCCGGACGGCCCTCCGCACCCCGGCCGGATGCGCGGTCACTCCTTGACGGTGTCCGCGTCCTCGGTGACGGGCTCCTCGACGCGCTCGACCTGGCTGACCACCCGGGCGATGGCCGGACGGGCGTAGCGGGTCTGCACGCCGGGGGCGACCTCGAGCAGGACGGTGTCGTCGTCGACGCCGGTCACCGTGCCGTAGAGCCCGCCGATGGTGACGACCTCGTCGCCCGGGGAGAGTGCGGACTGCATGGCCTCCGCCTCACGGCGACGCTTCTGCTGGGGGCGGATCATCATGAAGTACATGACGCCGAAGAGCAGGGCGATCATGAGGATCGGCGTGAAACCGCCGGCTCCCCCGCCGCCCGCTGCTGCGTAAAGCACGGTGTGTGACCTTCCCATTGGCCTCCGGGCCGGCACGAGGGGCGCCGGAGCGGAGGCGGATTCTCACGTCCTGTACAGACCGGCGCGAGTCTAGTCCCTGCGCCTGGGAACACACCCATGAGGTGCAGATCACGTTCGGATCACGGCTGATCGGGCGCGCTGGAGAACAGATCAGGCACGGAAGGGGCATCCGTGCCAAATGTACCATTAGGGGGCGTACGGCCCAGGTGTCGCCAGGCCGCCTCGGTGGCCACCCGACCCCTGGGCGTACGGGCCAGCAGGCCGGCGCGCACCAGGAAGGGCTCGCAGACCTCCTCCACCGTGTCCGGCTGCTCCCCCACCGCCACCGCCAGGGTGGACAGGCCCACCGGCCCACCCCGGAACGAGTCCACCAGCGCGGTGAGCACCGCCCGGTCCAGCCGGTCCAGGCCGAGCGCGTCCACGTCGTAGACGGTCAGGGCCGCCCGTGCGGTCTCCAGGGTGACCACCCCCTCGGCCCGGACCTCGGCGAAGTCCCGCACCCGGCGCAGCAGCCGGTTGGCGATGCGGGGGGTCCCCCGCGAGCGGCCGGCGATCTCCGTGGCGCCCTCGTCGGTGATCGGCACCCCGAGGATGCGGGCCGAGCGGTGCAGCAGCGTCTCCAGGTCGGCCGGCGAGTAGAAGTCCAGGTGCGCGACGAACCCGAACCGGTCGCGCATCGGGCCGGTCAGCAGGCCCGAGCGGGTGGTCGCGCCGACCAGCGTGAACGGCTCCACGTCCAGCGGGATCGCGGTCGCGCCCGGACCCTTGCCGACGACCACGTCGACCCGGAAGTCCTCCATCGCGCTGTAGAGCAGTTCCTCGGCCGGCTTGGCGATGCGGTGGATCTCGTCGATGAACAGCACGTCGCCCTCGGCGAGGCTGGTGAGGATCGCGGCCAGGTCACCGGAGCGCTCGATCGCCGGGCCACTGGTCACCCGGATCCCCGCGCCCAGCTCGGCCGCGACGATGTTGGCCAGGGTGGTCTTACCCAAGCCAGGCGGGCCTGACAGGAGGATGTGGTCCGGCGGGGAGCCGCGCCGCATCGCGCCCTGCAACAGCAGGTCGAGCTGGTCCCGGACCCGGTGCTGCGCGATGAACTCGTCCAGCCGCTTCGGGCGGACGCTGACCTCCGCGTCCCGGTCGGCGTCGTTGACGTACGCCGAGACCAGGCCGCCGTCCGGACCGGTCATCGGGTCCTGCCCAGCAGTCGGATGGCCTGCTTGAGCAGGACCGGCACCGGCGGTACCGGACCGTCGACGGACTCCGCCACCGCGGCCACCGCCTGGTCGGCCTGCCCGGCCGTCCACCCGAGCCCGACCAGCGCCTGGCGGACCTGCTCGGGCCAGGCACCCCCGGTCACCCCGGCCGCGCCGTCGGCGCCCACCGGAACCGGCCCGATCCGGTCGCGCAGCTCCAGCACCAGGCGCTCGGCTCCCTTCTTGCCGATCCCCGGCACGCGGGTCAGCGCCGCCGTGTCGGCATTGGCGACCGCCTTGCGCACCGCGTCCGGGGTGTGCACGGCGAGCACCGCCTGAGCCAGCCGCGGGCCGACTCCGCTGGCGGTCTGCAACAGCTCGAAGAGCTGCTTGGCGTCGTCGTCGGCGAAGCCGTAGAGGGTGAGGGAGTCCTCCCGGACCACCAGGCTGGTGGCGAGCCGGGCCGGCTGCCCCACCCGCAGGTCGGCGAGCGTCCCCGGGGCGCACTGCACCGCCAGCCCCACCCCGCCGACCTCGACCACGGCATGGTCGGGACCGGTCGCGGTCACCACGCCGCGCACACTGGCGATCATCTGGCTCCTCCTCGTCGCACCCGGTCCGCCGCGGCGGCCAGCTTCGTCCGCGTCCCGCCGCGCCACACGTGACAGATGGCCAGGGCCAGGGCGTCGGCGGCGTCGGCCGGGCGGGGCGGCTCCGCCAGCCGCAGCAGCCGGGTGACCATCGCCGTCATCTGCTTCTTGTCCGCCTGACCCGAACCGGTCACCGCCGCCTTCACCTCGCTCGGCGTGTACGTCTGCACGGGCAGCCCGGCGCGGGCCCCGGCGAGCACCGCGATCCCGCTGGCCTGGGCGGTGCCCATCACGGTGCGGACGTTGTGCTGGCTGAACACCCGCTCGACGGCGACGCTGTCCGGACGGTGCTCGGCTACCAGCTCGGTGAGGGTGCGGTCCAGATGCAGCAGGCGCACCGGCAGGTCGTCGCCGGGGTCGGTGTAGACGACGTAGTAGGCGACCAGCGTGCAGGGGCGGCCCGGCACGCCCTCGACCACGCCGACCCCGCACCGGGTCAGCCCCGGGTCGACGCCCAGCACGCGCACGCCGCCTCCTCCCACCCGTCGGCAGTACGTGTGTTCGACACCCTACCGATGCCCCGGAACGCTCGTCGCCCGGGACACGCCGTCACCCCTGCGGTCAGGGGCGGGACGGGTCGGGCTCGATCGCGACGAGGACGTTGTCGCCGTCGTCCTTGCCGGCCCGGATCCGGGCCGGCACCGGCAGCAGCCAGCCGGCGCGCCGGTCCCGCCAGACGCTGGTGGACCAGGTGCGACCGTCCACGGTGGCGGTCACCGGCACCCGCCCGAAAGGCCCGGCGGAGGCGGGCGCCTGGTCGGGCGGTACCGGGGCGAAGACCCAGCCGCCCGGGCCCGACCAGCGGACGAGCGTCGCCTCGAAGGTTTCCTGCCAGCTCCGCTCCCCGTCGGTCATGCGTGCCCCCTCGACCTCGCGCCGATCGTCGACCGCGAGGATGCCACCCGGATCCGACACCAAGCCGGCCCGTTGCCGCCGGCGACATCCGTCCACACACCTTGAGGGGCGAGTATGTGTCGCCGCCCCATGTGCGCCCGGCCACACAGCTCGTAACTTCTTGCGCCATGACGGCAGAACCCGTGGCGGTCCCCCACGTCGTACACGTCGACCTCGCAGGTCGTACCGCCCTGGTGACCGGGGGCGGCAGTGGCATCGGTCGGGCGTGCGCCCTACGGCTGGCCGCCGCCGGGGCCAAGGTCCTCGTGGTGGACCGCAACACCGAGGCCGCCAAGGCGGTGGCGACCGAGGCCGGCGGCCGGGCCGAGGGTGTCGACCTCGCCGACGCGGCTGCGGTGGACCGGCTCGACGCCGACATCGACATCGTGGTGAACAACGCCGGGCTCCAGCACGTGGCACCGGTGCAGGACTTCTCCCCCGAGCGGTTCGCCTACATCCACCGGGTGATGGTGGAGGCACCGTTCCTGATCGTCCGCCGGGCGCTTCCGCACATGTACGCGCGGGGCTGGGGCCGCATCGTCAACATCTCCTCCGTGCACGGGCTGCGTGCCTCGCCGTACAAGGCGGCGTACGTGTCGGCCAAGCACGCCCTGGAGGGCCTGTCCAAGGTGATCGCGCTGGAGGGCGCCGCGCACGGGGTGACGGCCAACTGCATCAATCCGGCGTACGTGCGCACCGCGCTGGTGGAGAGCCAGATCGCCGACCAGGCGGCCACCCACGGCATCCCGGAGAGCGAGGTGGTCGAGAAGATCATGCTGGCCCGGGCCGCGATCAAGCGGCTGATCGAGCCGGAGGAGGTGGCGGAGCTGCTGGCGTACCTCTGCTCCCCGCCGGCGGCGTTCATCACCGGCGCCTCGATCGCCCTCGACGGGGGCTGGACGGCGAACTAGTGGCACCCCGCACAATGTCGGTCATGTCGTCGCCGGTGGAGTTCCTGGAACTGCTAGCCCGCGAGGCGGCCGCGGTGGAGTTCGAGGGCCCCCTGGTGGCCGCCCGCGCCGCCGGCCTGCCCGCGGACCGGCTGGCGGAGCTGGAGCAGGCGAAGACGGTGGCGCTGCGGGTCCGCGCGCTGCTGGAACGCCGCCGCCGCCGGGAGACCGAGCTGTCCGGCCTGTACGACACGGTCAGCGACCTGGCCGGGCTGCGCGACGTGGACGACGTGCTGCGCGCGATCGTCCACCGGGCGCGCACTCTGCTCGGCGCCGACGTCGCCTACATGACCCTCAACGACGACGAGCGCGGCGACACGTACATGCGGGTGACCGACGGCTCGGTCTCGGCCCGGTTCCAGCGGCTGCGGCTGCCGATGGGCGCCGGCCTCGGCGGTCTGGTGGCCCAGTCCGGGGCCCCGTACGTCACCGCGAACTACCCGGAGGACGACCGGTTCCACCACACCGGGGAGATCGACGCGGGGGTCGGCGAGGAGGGGCTGGTGGCGATCCTCGGGGTGCCGCTGCGGCTGGGCTCCACGTCGATCGGCGTGCTGTACGCGGCGAACCGCTCGGCCCGGCCGTTCGCCCGCGAGGAGGTGGCCCTGCTGGTCTCCCTCGCCGCGCACGCCGCGGTCGCCATCGACACCGCCCGGCTGCTGGCCGAGACCCGCGCGGCGCTGGAGGAGCTGTCCGCCGCCAACACCACCATCCGGGCGCACAGCACGTCGGTGGAGCGGGCGGCGGCGGCGCACGACCGGATGACCGCGTTGGTGCTGCGCGGCGGCGGCGTGGAGGACGTGGCCGCCGCGGTGACCGAGGTCCTCGGTGGCGCGCTGCTGGCGCTGGACGCGGAGGGGCGGCTGCTGGCCCGGGTCGGGGAGATCGACGAACCGGACCGGGCGGACATCGTGGAGGCGGTGGCCGCGTCGCGTACCGAGGGGCGCAGCGTCCGCCGGGGTCACCTCTGGTACGCGGCGGTGGTGGCCGGCGCCGAGAACCTGGGCGCGCTGGTGCTGCGCCCGGACGACGAGCTGGTCGACGCGGACCAGCGGATCCTGGAGCGCGCGTCGTTCGTGACCGCGCTGCTGCTGCTGTTCCGTCGTACCGTCGCCGAGGCGGAGGGGCGGGTCCGCGGCGAGCTGCTCGACGACCTGATCGCCCGTCCGCTGCGGGACACCGACGCGCTGCGCAGCCGCGCCCGTCGCCTCGGCGTGGACCTGGACGCCCCGCACGTTCTCGTGGCGGTGGGCGACGACGCGATCGCCGCGACCGGCTCCGCCCGGCTGCGGGTCCTGTCGTGGGCCACGACGTACGCCTCGACCCGGGGTGGCCTGGCAGCGGCGCGCGACGGCCGCGTGGTGCTGATGCTGCCGGGCCGG
>NZ_JBFAMU010000292.1:0-6201 GCF_040656655.1 Micromonospora sp. NPDC049799 | reverse complement strand
GGAGGCCGGCTTCCTGGTCAACCCGGTGCAGGCCGGCGTGCTGCGGCTCGCCCCGCCGCTCGTGCTCACCGCCGCCCAGGCCGACGCCTTCCTCGCCGCCCTGCCGGCCGCTCTCGACGCGACGGTCCCCGCCGCCGCGCCGGCCGTCGACCCGCACGCCGCCGCACCAGCCCCGATGACCCCGACCAGCACGGAGGCCCGCGCGTGACCCGGCACTTCCTGGCCGACGACGACCTGTCTCCCGCCGAGCAGTCGGCCGTGCTCGACCTCGCCGCGCGGATGAAGGCCGACCGGTTCGCGTACAAGCCCCTGGCGGGGCCGCGGTCGGTGGCGGTGCTCTTCGACAAGCAGAGCCTGCGTACCCGGATCTCCTTCGACGCCGGCATCGCCGAGCTGGGCGGTCACCCGCTCGTGGTGGACACCCAGGTCACCCACTTCGGGCGGGGCGAGACCCTCGCCGACGCCGGCCGGGTGCTCTCCCGCTACGTCGCGGCGATCGTGCTGCGCACCCATGGCGACGACCGGATCGCCGAGGTGGCCGAGGGCGCCACCGTGCCGGTGGTCAACGCGCTCACCGACACCTACCACCCGTGCCAGCTCCTGGCCGACCTGCTCACCGTCCGCGAGCACTGCGGCGGCACGCGGGGGCGGACCCTCGCGTACGTGGGGGACGCGGCGAACAACATGGCGCACTCGTACCTGCTGGCCGGGGCGACCGCCGGGATGCACGTCCGGGTGGCCGGTCCGGCCGGCTTCGCGCCGGAGGAGGAGATCGTGGCCCGCGCGGAGAAGATCGCCGCCGCCACCGGCGGGTCGGTACGCGTGCTGACCGACCCGGTCGCGGCGGTGGCCGGCGCCGACGTGGTCGCCACCGACACCTGGACCTCGATGGGCCAGGAGGACGACGGGCTGGACCGGATCACGCCGTTCCTGCCGTACCAGGTCAACGACGCGCTGCTCGCCCACGCTCGGCCCACGGTGATCGTGCTGCACTGCCTGCCGGCGCACCGGGGCGAGGAGATCACCGACGAGGTGCTCGACGGCCCGCGCAGCGCGGTGTTCGACCAGGCGGAGAATCGGCTGCACGCCCAGAAGGCGCTGCTGACGTTTCTCCTGGAGGCCACCCCATGACCGCCCCGCTGACCCGCGCCGCCCGGCACGCCCGCATCGTCGAGCTGATCCGGGACAAGGAAATCCACTCGCAGCCCGAACTGGCCGACCTGCTCGCCGGTGACGGCATCCAGGTCACCCAGGCCACCCTGTCCCGGGACCTGAAGGAACTGGGCGCGGTCACCGCGCGCGCCGGCGACGGCCGGGGCGTCTACGTGATCCCCGAGGACGGCCACCGGCCGCTGCGGGACGCCGAGACCGCGCCGGCCCGGCTGGTCCGGCTGCTGCGCGAACTGCTCAACGGGGTCGACTCCAGCGGCAACATCGCGGTGTTGCGTACCCCGCCGGGCGCAGCCCAGTACCTGGCCAGCGCGTTGGACCGGGCGGGCCTCACCGAGATCGTCGGCACCATCGCCGGCGACGACACCATCCTCGTCGTGGCCCGCGAGGCCGACGGCGGGGCCGCGCTCGGCGACAAGCTCGCCGGGTGGGCCCGCCGCGAAGAGACCGTCGAAGGGAGCACCACACCGTGACCGAGCGGGTCGTCCTGGCGTACTCGGGGGGTCTCGACACCTCCGTCGCCATTCCCTACCTGGCCGAACAGACCGGCGCCGAGGTGATCGCGGTGGCGGTCGACGTCGGGCAGGGCGGCGAGGACCTGAACGCCATCCGGCAGCGCGCGCTGGACTGCGGAGCCGTGGAGTCCGAGGTGGTCGACGCGCGCGACGAGTTCGCCGCCGGGTACTGCCTGCCGGCGATCCGGGCCAACGCCCTCTACATGGACCGCTACCCGCTGGTCTCCGCGCTGAGCCGGCCGCTGATCGTCAAGCACCTGGTCGCCGCGGCCCGCAAGCACGGCGGCACGATCGTGTCGCACGGCTGCACCGGCAAGGGCAACGACCAGGTCCGCTTCGAGGTCGGCCTGGGCGCGCTCGCCCCCGACCTGAAGATCGTGGCGCCGGCCCGGGACTTCGCCTGGACGCGGGACAAGGCCATCGCCTTCGCCGAGGAGAAGGGGCTGCCGATCGACGTGTCGGCGAAGTCGCCGTACTCCATCGACCAGAACCTGTGGGGCCGTGCGGTGGAGACCGGCTTCCTGGAGGACATCTGGAACTCACCGGTCGAGGACCTGTACGCGTACACGTCGGACCCGGCGCAGGAGCGTGACGCCGACGAGGTGGTCATCACCTTCGACGCCGGCGACCCGGTGGCGATCGACGGCGAGACCGTCACCCCGTACCAGGCGATCCTGGAGCTGAACCGTCGCGCGGGCGCGCAGGGTGTGGGCCGGCTCGACATGGTCGAGGACCGCCTGGTCGGCATCAAGAGCCGCGAGGTGTACGAGGCGCCGGGCGCGATCGCCCTCATCACCGCCCACCAGGAGCTGGAGGCGGTCACCGTCGAGCGGGACCTCGCCCGGTTCAAGAAGAGCGTGGACCAGCGCTGGGGCGAGCTGGTCTACGACGGCCTGTGGTTCTCGCCGCTGAAGGACTCGCTGGACGCCTTCATCGCCGACGCGCAGCAGCACGTGTCCGGCGAGGTGCGGATGACCCTGCACGGAGGCCGGGCCACCGTCACCGGCCGGCGCTCCGAGGCCAGCCTGTACGACTTCGGCATGGCCACCTACGACACGGGCGACACGTTCGACCAGTCGCTGGCGAAGGGCTTCGTGCAGCTGTGGGGCCTGCCCAGCAGGATGGCCGCCGCCCGGCACGCCCGGTTGGGTGGTTCCTGATCGTGGGCACCACAATGGGCGGCGTGGACGACAAGAGCCTGACCGAGAACAGTGCCGCCACGAACCGTACGAGCCTGTGGGGCGGCCGGTTCGCCGGCGGCCCCGCCGAGGCCCTGGCTCGCCTGTCGGTGAGCGTGCAGTTCGACTGGCGGCTGGCCCCGTACGACATCGCGGCCTCCCGGGCGCACGCCCGGGTCCTGGCCGGCGCCGGGCTGCTCGACCCGGAGGAACTGGGTCGGATCCTCGCCGCGCTGGACGACCTGGAGGCGGCCTGCGCCTCCGGGCAGTTCCGCCCCACCATCGACGACGAGGACGTGCACACCGCCCTGGAGCGCGGTCTGCTGGAGCGCCTCGGCAGCCTGGGCGGCAAGCTGCGCGCCGGCCGGTCCCGCAACGACCAGGTCGCCACCGACCTGCGTCTCTACCTGCGCGACCACGCCCGGGGTGTGGCGGGTCGGCTGGTGGAGCTGGCCGAGGCACTGGTGGAGCAGGCCGAGCGGCACGTGAGCACGGCCGCGCCGGGCATGACGCACCTCCAGCACGCCCAGCCGGTCACGTTCGGGCACTGGCTCCTCGCGCACGTGCAGCCGCTGCTGCGTGACCTGGAGCGGCTGCGCGACTGGGACCACCGGACGGCGATCAGCCCGCTCGGCGCCGGCGCCCTCGCCGGCTCCGGCCTGCCGCTGGACCCGGTGGCCGTCTCCAAGGAGCTGGGCTTCCGGACGTCCTTCGCCAACTCGATGGACGCGGTCGCCGACCGGGACTTCGTCGCCGAGTTCCTCTTCGTCACCGCGCTGGTCGGTGTGCACCTGTCCCGCCTCGGCGAGGAGGTGGTGCTGTGGACGTCGCACGAGTTCGGCTGGGTCGAGCTGGACGACGCCTTCGCCACCGGCTCGTCGATCATGCCCCAGAAGAAGAACGCGGACATCGCCGAGCTGGCCCGGGGCAAGTCCGGCCGGCTCGTCGGCGGCCTGATGAGCGTCCTGACCATGCTCAAGGGCCTGCCGATGACGTACGACCGGGACATGCAGGAGGACAAGGAGCCGGCCTTCGACGCGGTCGACACCCTGGAACTGCTGCTGCCGGCCCTCGCGGGGATGATCTCCACGATGACCGTACGGGTCGACCGGCTGGTCGCCGCCGCTCCGGTCGGCTTCTCCCTGGCCACCGAGGTCGCCGACTGGCTGGTCCGCAAGGGCGTGCCGTTCCGCGACGCGCACGAGATCACCGGCAAGCTGGTGGCGCTCTGCGTGGCCCGGGACTGCGCCCTCGACGAGGTCTCCGACGACGACCTGACCGCGGTCAGCGAGCACCTCGACCCGAGCGTCCGGGACGTCCTGTCGGTCTCCTCGGCACTGGCCGCCCGGATCACGCCCGGCTCGACCGGCCCCGGCCCGGTCTCCGACCAGCTGGCCACTGCGGCGGACAAGCTAGCCGGCTGGCGGGAGTGGGCGTCCGAGCGCGTCGTCCCCCGCTGAGCCCGCCGGGGCCGCCGGCTTGCGGGTGAGCAACTTCGGGGAAAATGCGCCCTCCCGGCCACCTGAGGCAGCACTTTCCCCGAAGTTGCTCACGTCGGCGGGCGTTCGCGCCGGGGCAGCTTGGCCACTACTGCCTCGTAGGAGGCGTCTATGGCCTCGGTCAGGTCGTCGTCGGGGATGTCGCCGTTCAGGCGCAGGGTGTTCCAGCCGGACCGGCCGATGTACGGCGAGGGTCGCGCGTCGGCGGGGAACCGGTGGATCCACTCGTCGGCGACGGTGCGGTCCGGCCCGCACTTCACCCCGATCCGGGGCTCGGTGCCGGCCCCGCCGAGGAACGCGAAGATCCGGCTGCCGACCTTCACCACCTCGTCGCCCTCCCACGGCCGGTCCAGCCAGGCGCCCGGCTTCGCCAGGCAGTACGCCCGCATCGTCTCGCGCTCCATCGGCATCTCTCCCGCCGTCGGTCCTGCCGTCAGTCTGCCGTCCCACGGCGTGATCGGCCGGGGAGCGCGCCAGCCGTCAGTCGGTGGTGCGGGCGGACCGGCGCTCGTGGCGGGTGGTGAGCAGGCTCGCCCAGCGCCACGCCCGGTTGACCAGGGCCGCGTACGCGATGCCCAGCGCCACCGAGGCGGCCAGCGCCACCAGCGGCAGGTCCCGCAGGTGCGGGTACACCTGCCAGTGGGTCAGGTAGATGTAGAGCGAGCTGGCGGCGAGCACCCCGGCCACCTTGTTCACCACAGCGAGGCTGGGCACCGTGGGCAGCCACACCAGCAGGGCGAACCCGGCCACGATCAGCGCCTCGCGCGCCGGCTGGCCGAAGAAGCCCGGCACGGTCGCCGCCGCGGCCACGGTGACCAGCAGCCGCTGCCGTACGCCGTCGGCCCGCGCGGCGGCCCAACCGAGGGTGAACAGCCAACCCGCCACCAGCGCCGACGGCAGGTCGTGGCGGGCGTCCAGGCCGAAGACGTCGTACCGGCCGAGGAGCGCGACCCCGGTCAGGGCGAGGGGTAGGGCGAAGGGTCGCCGTCGCTCCCACCGGTCCACCCGGCGCAGGCCGAGCAGGGCGGCCGTCGCGATCAGCAGGTAGACCACCGCCTCGATGAACCAGAAGTGCCACCCGTCCGGTACGTCGTCCGGCCGGAGCGCGCCGTGCAGCAGCAGGAGGGTGCTCCACCGGTACTGGTCGCTCACCAGCATCACCGCGCCGATCCACGCGGCGGTCGGCAGCGCGATCCGCAGCACGCTGGACCGGATCTGCCGCAGCCGGTCCCCGCGGTCCGCGCCGGTGAGCTGGAACCGCGCGAAGTTGAAGCCGGCGACCGCGAGCAACAGGTGCGCGCCGCCGGTGATCGTGAACAGCGGGATGTGCGAGCCGACGATCAGCAGGATCGCCGTGGCGCGCAGCGCGACGCTGGTCTCCAGCGACCGCCGCCGGCCCGGCTTGCGGGCGGGGGCGCGCAGCGCCGCGATCGGCAGGGTGTGCCAGTTCGCCGGCAGGTGGCCCAGCTCCCGCTCCAGGCGCACCGACATCTCGACGTACGACAGGGAGTCGCCGCCGAGGTCGACGAAGCTCAGGTCGGGCGTGACGTCGGTGCGGTCGAGCAACTCCGCGTACAGCCGGCAGAGGTCGCCGGACGACGACGCCGCCGGTGTCGGGGCCGGGGTGTCGGCGGCGTCGGCGAGCACGCGCAGCGCGACCATGTCGGGTTTGCCGCTGGCCAGCCGGGGCACCTCGGCCAGCGCCAGGACGCGGACCGCGCGCGGCGGCAGCCCCACCTCGTCGGCGACGAGCCGGCGGATCCGCGCCCAAGGCGTGTTGGCTCCGGATGACCACGCCCGCAAGACGGAGAGGGTGGCAGCCCGTTCAAGCCGGGCCGA
>NZ_JBFAMU010000291.1:0-6209 GCF_040656655.1 Micromonospora sp. NPDC049799 | reverse complement strand
ACGGGGGCGTTGCGCCGGGTCGCCGAGCACGTGCTCAGCGACCCGGAGGCAGCGGCCCGGGCGACCATCGTCGAACTGGCCGAGCGAAGCGGCACCTCGCCGGCGACCATCACCCGGTTCTGCCGGGCGATGGGCTTCGACGGGTACGCCGACCTGCGGCTGGGCATCGCCGCCGAGACCGGGCGGGCCCGCTCGGCGGGCTGGACCGTCGACATCGGGCGGGAGATCCAACCGGGTGACCCGCTGTCCCGGGTGCTCAACCAGATCATGGCTGCCGACACCCGGGCCATGCACGACACCGCCGCACTGCTCGACCTCGCCGAGGTGGAACGGGCCGCCGTCGCCATCGCCGGGGCCAGCCGGGTGAACATCTTCGGTGCCAGCGGCAGCGCGCTGGTCGGCGAGGAGATGCAGTTCAGCCTGCACCGCATCGGGGTGGCCGCCTGGGCCTGGAACGACGTGCACGAGGGGCTGGCCAGCGCGGCCCTGCTCCGGGCCGGCGACGTCGCGCTGGGTATCTCGCACACCGGCCAGACCCGGGAGACCATCGAGATGCTCGCCGAGGCCGGCAGCCGAGGCGCGACCACCGTCGCGCTCACCGGGTTCCCGCGCTCGCCGCTGGCCGAGCTGGCCGACATCGTGCTGCTCACCGCCAGCCAGGCCACCACCTTCCGCCCGGACGCGCTGTCCGCCCGGCATCCCCAGCTCGTCGTGCTCGACCTGCTCTACATCGCCGTCGCGCAGCGCACCCACGACCGCGCCCACGCGGCCTTCCGGCGTACCGCCCAGGCCGTCGACGGGCACAAGGCCGCGAAGGGGGCCACGTCATGATCAGTGCCCGGGGGTACGCCGAGGCGGTCCGTCCGGTCCTCGACCGGCTGGTCGACGACAGTGCCGACGCGCTCACCGCCGCCGCCGACCTGATCGCCGGCAGTCTCCGCTCCGGCGGCGTGCTGCAGGCCTTCGGCGCCGGCCACTCCGAGGCGTTCGCCGCGGAGCTGGTCGCCCGGGCCGGTGGCCTCGTACCCACCAACCGGATCTCCCTGCACGACCTGGTGCTGCACGGCGACGCCCCGCGCGACATGCTCGCCGACCCGAAGCTGGAGCGCGACCCGGCCGTCGCCCACCAGCTCTACGCACTCGCGACGCCCCAACCGCAGGACGTGTTCGTGGTGGCGTCACAGTCCGGCATCAACGGCTCGGTGGTCGAGCTGGCGGCGCTGGTCACCGGTCGCGGTCACCCGCTGATCGCGGTCACCTCGGTCGAGCACACCGCGCGGGTCGCCCCACGGCACCCGTCCGGCAAGCGGCTCGTCGACCTCGCCGACGTCGTGCTGGACAACGGCGCGCCGTACGGCGACGCACTGCTGCCGCTCGAGGGCGGCGGCGCGGTCTGTGCGGTCTCCTCGGTCACCGCGGCGCTCCTGGCGCAGCTGCTGACCGCCGAGGTCGTACGACGGTTCCACCAGGCCGGAGAGGTACCCCCTATCTACCTCTCCGCCAACGTCCCCGGTGGGGACGAGCACAACCACGCCCTCGAGTCGCGGTACGCCGGGCGCCTCCGGCGTACCGCCTGACCCGAATCCCAAGGAGAGTCGCAGATGTCTGTTACCCCCGAACTCGACCGTCGCACCCTGCTGCGCCGCGCGGCGGCGGCGGGCCTGCTCGTCACGCCGGCCGTCGGCCTGCTCAGCGCCTGCGCCGGCAGCGAGCCGACCAAGTCCGACGACTCCGGTGCCGCGAAGAGCAAGGACAACCCGTTCGGCCTGAAGGACGACAGCGCCGTCAAGGTGGTCATCTTCAACGGTGGTCTCGGTGACGCCTGGGCCAAGGAAGACCAGGTCATCTTCAAGGCCAAGCACCCGAACGTCACGGTCAACATGAGCTCCACCCAGAAGATCAAGACCGAAGAGCAGCCGAAGATGGCGACCCAGCCGAGTGACCTGGTCATGAACTCGGGCGCCGACATGATGGACATCAGCACGCTGATCAACGAGGGTGCGATCGAGCCGCTGGACGACCTGCTCACCGCTCCCGCCTGGGACAGCGAGGGCACCGTCGGGGACTCGCTCCTGCCGGGCACCGCCGCGGACGGCACCTACCAGGGCAAGCTCTACGTGGTCAACGTGGCCTACACGGTGTGGGGCAACTGGTACAACGGCGCCCTGTTCGCCAAGGAGGGCTGGACGCCGCCGAAGACGTTCGAGGAGTTCTTCGCGCTCGCGCCGAAGATCAAGGCGAAGGGCATGGCGCCGTACGTCCACGACGCCGTGCACGGCTACTACCCGCGGTGGGCGATCATGGCCACCGTCTGGAAGTCCGCCGGCAAGCAGGTCGTCGTCGACATCGACAACCTGAAGGAGAACGCCTGGAAGGCCGACGGCGTCCTGCCGGCCATCGAGGTCTGGGAGAAGATGGTCAAGGACAAGCTGCTGCTCCCGGGCAAGCTCGACCACACCCAGTCGCAGCAGGCGTGGCTGGACGGCAAGGCCGCGTTCATCCAGGTCGGCACCTGGCTGAAGAACGAGATGGCGAAGACCATCCCGCCGGGCTTCGAGATGAAGCTGTCGGACTACTGGGGCCTGGGCGCCAGCGACAAGGCGCCGAAGGACGTCTACGCCGGTGCCGGTGAAGGCTTCGTGGTGCCGAGCAAGGCGCCGAACAAGGCGGCGGCCAAGGAGTTCCTGCGGGCCGTGGTGTCCAAGGCCGGCTCGGCGAAGTTCGCCGAGCTGACCAAGTCGCTGGCCTCCACCAAGGGCTCCGGGGACAACGTGCAGGACTCGGCGATCGCCACCGCCAACGAGGTCATGAAGAACGCCGGGTCGGACCTCATCTCGATCAAGCTGTGGAACTTCTACGCCGACCTGGACAAGGAGAGCCAGAACCTCTCCGCCGAGCTGATGGCCGGCCGGCTCACCGCGCAGCAGTTCGTCGACAAGATGCAGGCGGCCGCCGACAAGGTCGCCAAGGACTCGTCGATCAAGAAGCAGACCCGTACCGCCTGACCGAGCGAAAAGAGTGAGTCCATGCGGCACGGTGTCGCGCGCTTCGTCACGGGCTTCCTGGCCCTGCCCGTTGCGCTGTACCTCTTCTACGTGGTCTGGCCCTTCGCCCAGGCGGCCGGGTACTCGCTGACCGACTGGGGAGGCTACTCCGACCGGCAGCAGTTCGTCGGGCTGGACAACTACGTCCGGCTGTTCTCCGACGAGCTGATCAGGAAGGCGTTCTGGCACAACGTGTTCTTCCTGGTCACCGTGCCGCTGTTCACGATCGCGCTGGCCCTGTTCCTCGCGTTCCTGCTCAACGTGGGCGGACGCGAGGACAGGGCCGGCATCCGGGGCGTCTTCGGCTCCGGCCTGTACAAGGTGATCTTCTTCTTCCCCCAGGTGCTGTCCCTGGTGGTCATCGCGGTCATGTGGCAGCAGATCTACCGGGCCGACAGCCAGGGTCTGATCAACGGCCTGCTCATCAAGATCGGGCTGGTCGACGCCGACAACCCGATCGCCTTCACCAACGACCCCGAGCCGTTCCTCGGCGTACCGGCGGTGCTGTGGTGGTTGCTGATCATCGCGGTGTGGAGCGGCGCCGGGTTCTACATGGTGCTCTTCTCCGCCGCCATGCAGTCGATCCCGAAGGACATCTACGAGGCGGCGCTGCTCGACGGCGCGGGCCGCTTCCACACGTTCTTCCGGATCACCCTGCCGCTGCTGCGGGACACCGTCTCGGTGGCCTGGGTGTACCTGGGCTTCATCGCCCTGGACATGTTCGCCCTGGTGTACGTGATGACGCCCAGCCAGGGCGGCCCCAACCACGCCAGCGAGATCTTCGCCTCGGTGATCAACTTCAACGCGTTCCAGAAGGGCCAGTTCGGCTACGCCTGCGCGATCGCCGTGGCACTGGCCATCTTCACGATCCTGCTGGCCGCCCTCCAGCTCCGGATCACCCGCCGTGAGCGGATCGAGTACTGAGGAGGCCTGGACGATGAGCACGGTGACACACAGCTCCGACCGGACCCGACCCGCCGCTCCGCCGCCGGCCGGCGCCGTGCCGGGCCGGGGGACCGATTCCGCCGCCAACGGCTTCGGCGCCCGGATCTTCAACGGCTTCTCGCACCTGTTCCTCGTGGTGTGGGCGGTCATGGTCATCTACCCGCTGGCCTGGGTGGTGATGTCCGCCCTCAAGACCGACTCCGAGGTGATCCGCGAGCCGCTGTCGTTGTTCCCCGAGTCACTTCAGTGGGACAACTTCGCCCGCGCCTGGACGGCGGGGATCGACAGCTTCTTCCTCAACACGCTGCTGGTGCTGGTCGGCAGCGTCTTCCTCACCATGCTGCTGGGCTCCATGGCCGCGTACGTCCTGGCCCGCTACGAGTTCCCGGGCAACCGGCTCATCTACTGGATGTTCCTGTCCGGGCTGACGCTGCCGATCTACCTCGCCGCGGTGCCGCTGTTCAAGGGCGTCTACAACACCGGCGTGGTGCTGCCGTTCCTCGGCCCGAACAAGCACGTGATGCTGATCCTCGTGTACGTGGCCTGGTCGCTGTCGTTCACGGTCTTCTTCATGCACTCGTTCTTCCGGACGCTGCCGAACGCGATCGCCGAGGCGGGCATGGTCGACGGCGCGTCGCACACCCGGCTGTTCTTCAGCGTGATGCTGCCGATGGCGAAGCCGGGGCTGATCAGCATCGGCATCTTCAACGTGCTCGGGCAGTGGAACCAGTGGTACCTGCCGACCCTGCTCATGCAGTCGGTCGCGGGGGAGCCGAAGAACCAGGTCATCGCCCAGGGCCTGATCGAGCTGTCGGTCAACCAGGGCTACAAGTCCGACTGGTCCGGCCTGTTCGCCGGGGTGACCATGGCGATGCTGCCGGTGCTCGTCGTGTACGTCGTCTTCCAGCGCCAGGTGCAGTCCGGTCTCACCGCCGGCGTCAGCAAGTAACGGGCGGCGCGTCGCGCCGGTGCAGGACAGGAGTGGCCGTTCCACCGGGACGGCCACTCCTGTCGTCACATCCGCCCCTCGCCGCCTGTCATCAGGATGGACGAGGTGGACGGGAGACCGGAGGCAGGCGATGAGCGGAGACGGGCGGCGGCTCGACGGTGGTCGGCCGGGACGGCTGATGACCGTCCTCTACTGGTTTGTGGCGCTCGAGTTCCTCGTGGGGGCCGTCACGAAGTACCTGCCGGGCGAGACGCCCTTCGGGCCGCCGTACGCGATGAAGTTCGTCGAGTGGGGGTACCCCGCGTGGATGCGCTTCGTGGTGGGCGCACTGGAGTTCCTCGGCGCGGTGCTCCTGGTGGTGCCCAGCCGGCGGGCGAGGTTCCTCGGCGCCACCGTGCTGGTGTTCGTGCTGACCGGCGCGACCACCACCCACATCGTCAACCACGACACGTGGTCCGAGAGCGTCTCCGCGCCGGTCCACCTGGTCATCATGGGGATCCTCGCCCTGGTCAACTGGCCCGCGCGCTGGCAGGACGTCCTGCCCGACCGCGTCCGACCGGCCCGACCGTCCGACGTCTGAAACCGCACGCGACGATGAAGGAGCGCACATGAAGATCGGCAGCATCTCGGGCCTCACCTACCGGGTGAGCGACCTCGACAAGACGGCCGCGTTCTACGAGGCGTTGGGGTTCCGCCCCGGCAAACGGGACGACCAGCAGGCCACCTGCTACGTCAACTGGTTCTGGCTGACCTTCACCACCGCCGACGACGACGCCGGGGCCGCGATCGCTCCGGGGTCCGGACCGACGCTGTACCTCAAGGTCGACGACATCGACGAGGCCCACGCGGCGGTGCTGGCCGCCGGGTTCACCCCGTCGACCGAGCCGCACAAGGTCCGCGCCGGGCGCCGGGAGTTCCTCCTGCTGGATCCGGACGGGCACCGGTTGGCGTTCTTCACCAAATGACCCCCGCCCGCCGGCGGTGGAGTGTCGGACCGGCGAGGCAGAATCACGTTCGTGCTGGTGGCGGTGGTGGCGGACGAGGTCGGCGGGGGAGTGCTGCAATCCCTCGACCCGACCGGCCGTCCCACCGGCCCCGCCGAGGCCGTCACCGACCTCGCCGCCGCCGTGGCCGCGCGGGAGCGCGACGGGCACCCGCGTTGGGTGTGGGCCTCGGGCGCCACGGTCTACCCCGCCCTGCTGCGGGCCGGGGCCCGGGTCGAGCGGTGCCACGACGTCGAGCTGACCGAGGCGCTGCTGCTCGGGCACGCC
>NZ_JBFAMU010000290.1:0-6248 GCF_040656655.1 Micromonospora sp. NPDC049799 | reverse complement strand
CGGTGGCGGGGCCGGCGAAGATGCCACCGGCGAAGGCGATACCAGCGATACCGAGAACGCTCTTACGCATGATCGTGTTCATGGGGAAGCTCCTTCGGGGGTCAGCACCCTGAGCCGAGGGGGGGATCGGCGTGTGGGGGTGCGAGGCGCCATCAGGGCGCTCAGGAAGTTCGGGGGATTCGGCACACGCTCATCGAGCAGGGGGATGCTCGGTCCGCGGTGCCAGGAGGATGTAACGACCGACTGCCCGTGGTCATTCCGGGGCCGGGGGACCCGTCGGGCGGCCAGGGGTCCTGCGATCGTCGGGGGATTCAACGACCGGCCGGCCACCCACATTCCGGGGCGGGGCGACCCGCGCCTGAGGGGCTGTGCGTTCTGCTCGATCGTCCAGGTGATGTAACGACCCCCGGCCGGCCACGATTCCGCCGCCGGGGATACCCCCAGCCACACCCCCGAACCGGACACCACGCCACAGACCACCCGCACCGCAGCCGCCGGACGGCCGTAACGGCGACAACTTCGGGGAAGATGTCCCCTCCCCCGTGCCGCAGGCCGCAACTTCCCCGAAGTTGCCGTCCTTTCAGCGCCGGCACCGGGGCGGGGCGGGGCGGTGGGCGACCGGGGCGGGGCGTCAGGGGGGCGTCAGGGGGATGGTGGGGGTAGGCGGGTGCGCACCTTTGTCACGCATTCGTCCAGGACGGTGCGGGCGTCCAGTCCGAGGCTCTCGATGGCGACCAGGGCGGTGAACGCGACGTCGGCGAGTTCCGCCGCGACGTCCTCGCGGCTGTGCATGACCCCCTTGCGCGGGTTCTGCCCCACCATGCCGATCCAGGCGCCCGCCACCTCGCCCGCCTCCTCGCTCAGCTTGAGGATGCGGCAGGTCAGCTCGGCCTGCCCGGTGCCGTTGGCGTCGTCCAGCCAGGCCCGCGAGGCACGGGCGGCGGCCCAGATCGTCTCGTCCACGCCGACACAGTAGAGCCGGTCGGTGAACCGGACGGGGGTCGCGGGCCGTACCCGGGGGCGGCTCGGCGCACGTACGCCGACGCGGGCGGCAACGGGGCCGCCGGGGACCGAAGGGACGTGTCGGTGATGCCGGAGACCGTGGAGACGGTGTTCGCGAGCGTGGTGGCCCGCAACCCGGGCGAGCCGGAGTTCCACCAGGCGGTGCGGGAGGTGCTGGAGAGCATCGGCCCGGCCCTGGCCCGGCACCCGGAGTACGCGGAGGCCCGGATCGTCGAGCGGATCTGCGAGCCGGAGCGGCAGCTCATCTTCCGGGTGCCGTGGGAGGACGACCACGGCCGGGTGCGGGTGAACCGGGGTTTCCGCGTGGAGTTCAACAGCGCTCTCGGCCCGTTCAAGGGTGGCCTGCGTTTCCACCCGTCGGTGTACCTGGGGATCGTCAAGTTCCTCGGCTTCGAGCAGATCTTCAAGAACGCCCTGACCGGGCTGCCGATCGGCGGGGGGAAGGGCGGCGCGGACTTCGACCCCAAGGGTCGCTCGGACCGCGAGGTGATGCGGTTCTGCCAGAGCTTCATGACCGAGCTGTACCGGCACATCGGGGCGGAGACCGACGTGCCGGCCGGCGACATCGGGGTGGGCGGACGGGAGATCGGCTACCTGTTCGGGCAGTACAAGCGGATCACCAACCGGTACGAGTCGGGAGTGCTCACCGGCAAGGGCCTGGGCTACGGGGGTGCGCAGGTACGCCGGGAGGCGACCGGGTACGGGGCGGTGTTCTTCGCCGAGGAGATGTTGCGGCAGACCGGGGACGGCCTGGACGGCAAGCGGGTGGTGGTGTCCGGCTCGGGCAACGTGGCGATCTACGCGATCGAGAAGGTGCATCAGCTCGGCGGCACGGTGGTGGCCTGTTCGGACTCGGCCGGGTACGTGCTGGACGAGAAGGGCATCGACCTGGAGCTGCTGCGCGAGCTGAAGGAGCAGCGGCGCGCCCGCCTCGACGACTACGTACGCCACGTGCCGCACGCGGTGGCGGTCTCCGGTCGTACCGTCTGGGAGGTGCCGTGCGACCTGGCGCTGCCGTGCGCGACGCAGAACGAGATCGGCGGCGCGGAGGCCGCGGCGCTCGTGGCCGGCGGCTGCGTCGCGGTGGTGGAGGGCGCGAACATGCCGACCACCCCGGAGGCGGTGCGGATCCTCGGCCGGGCCGGGGTGCGGTTCGCGCCGGGCAAGGCGGCCAACGCCGGCGGGGTGGCGGTGAGCGCGCTGGAGATGCAGCAGAACGCCAGCCGTGAATCGTGGACGTTCGCGACGTCGGAGCAGCGGCTGCGGGAGACGATGCGGGACATCCACGCGCGCTGCTGGGCGACCGCCGAGGAGTACGGGCTGCCCGGGGACTACGTCGCGGGGGCGAACATCGACGGATTCCGGCGGGTGGCGGAGGCGATGCTGGCGCACGGCCTGATCTGAGCGGCCGGTCAGGCAGCCATTGACATCGGTGGAACGGCGTGCCTAGTTTCAGGTCCCTACCGGCCGGTAGGCACCCGTCCCGCCCGCCTCACCACCGGGCGACCACCGTCCCAGGGAGAGCGACGATGCCGTCCTCAACCACCCGCATCCTTCGCCGCCTGCTCGGCGCCGGCGTGGCGCTGGCCGTCGCGGTCGGCCTCGCCGGCTCCGCGCCGGCCTCCGCCGCCGGCGACCGCCACTCAGACGGTACGCAGCCACTGCCCGGCTACACCATCAGCAACCCGCCCCTGGCCCCCCTCGTCGTGGGCGGCGCGTCGACCACCGTCCGGCAGGGCGTGCACCGGCACGCCGCGTACATCGTCGAGGTCCCCGCGAACTGGAACGGCGACCTCGTCATGTGGGCGCACGGCTACCGGGGCCAGACCACGGTGCTGTCGCCCGAGGCGCCCGCCTTCGACCTGCGGCAGCGCCTGCTGGAGCAGGGGTACGCCTGGGCGGCCTCCTCGTACACCCGCAACGGCTTCGACATCCGCTCCGGCGTGCTCAGCACGAAGGACCTGGCCGACCACTTCGCCCGGCTCGTGGACCGTCCCCACCGGACGTATTTGGCCGGGGTGTCGATGGGTGGCTACATCATCGGCCGCTCGCTGGAGCAGTACCCGGGCTACTACGACGGCGGCCTGCCGATGTGCGGCGTCCTCGGCGACCACGAACTGCTGGACTTCTTCCTGGACTACAACCTCGCCGCGCAGGCCCTCGCGGGGGTACGCGCGTACCCGACGCCGCCGGACTACCTGACCAACGCGGTGCCCCGGATCCAGGTGGCGCTGGGCCTGACCGGGATCAGCCCGACGAACCCCGCCATCGTCAACGACCGGGGGCGGCAGTTGCGCGACATCACCGTCAACCGCTCCGGCGGGCCGCGCCCGGGCGCCGACGCGTCCTTCGCGATCTGGAAGGACTTCCTCTTCGGGATCAGCGTCACCAACGGGGGCGACTCCCCCGCCGAGCGCCCGGGGCAGCTCGCCACGAACCTGTTCACCCGCTACAGCCCGAACTCGCCGGTCGACGTGAACGCCACGGTGCAGCGGGTGGCCCCGGAGAACCTGTGGCAGCGGCTCTCGCCGACGCTGACCGAGGTGCCGCGGATCGCCGGCCGCCCGACCGCCCCGGTGGTCAGCCTGCACAACCTCGGTGACCTGTTCGTGCCCTTCTCGATGGAGCAGGCGTACGCACGGGACGTCGCGAAGCACGGCCGCAGCCGGCTGGTCGTGCAGCGGGCGATCCGCGCGGCGCAGCACTGCGAGTTCACCCCGACGGAGGCCGGCACCGCCTGGGACGACCTGGTCTCCTGGGTACGCCAGGGCAAGCGGCCGGCCGGCGACACGGTGACCGACCCGGCGGTGGTGGCCGCGCCGGACTACGGCTGCCGGTTCACCGACCGGGCGGCGTACGCGGCCGGCGTGGGCACCCGCCGCCTCTACGGGGCCTGCTGATCCGGGTCCCCGACACGAACGGCGGCGCCCGCCGGAGTGATCCGACGGGCGCCGTCTGTTCGCGTCCGGGCCCTGCCCGGAGCGGGGTCAGGTCAGTGGGCGGCCCCGCCACCGAACCGGTGCCGCCGGCGCCAGGCCAGGCTCAGCAGCAGCATCACCGCGCCGGCACCGACCAGGCCGCCACCGACCTTCATCGGCGTGCCCAGGCTGTCACCCGTGACGGGCAGCGCGGGCTGCTTCTTGCGCAGCACGCGCAGCGAGGCGGTGTCACTGCGCCGGGACTCCTGACCCACCGCGCTCAGGATGAATCGGCCCGTCACCGAGGGCTTGTACTCCTCGACGCGGAAGTCCCCGTTCCCGTCGGTGACCGCCTCGATGGTGCGCTCGACCGTGCCGGGCTGCGCGGCGACCGTGGTCATCGCCACGGCGGACCCGTCGCTCCGCCGGGCGTTCTGCGCGCCCGCCGCCAGCGGCGTGTAGGAGACGGTGATCACGACCCGCTCGTTCGGCCCGAAGTTGTCCCCGATGATGTCCACCGTGTCACCGAAGAAGATCGTCGGATCGCTGACGGTCAGCCTCGCGGCGCCGGTTCCGGGTGGGTAGACCGGCGGCTGCGGTGTTGCGGTGGTGGTCGGCGGCGGCTGTTGCGGCTGGGCCGCCCCCGCCGCGGTCGGTACGGCCACCACGGCCAGACCGACCGTGAGCGCCATGATGATGCGGGATAGCCGCATGATTGGTTCCCTCCTACTGGTCACAGCTTGGTGCGGTAACAACTTGGGTGGTCCACGGGGTGGCGGTGGGGGTCAGCCACAGCTCGGCCGAGCCGCTGCCGGTGCTCGCCGTCAGCACGGTCGTCTCCAACGTGCGGGTGGCGCCGGGTCCGACGTCGACGTTCGTGGTCACGGTGTGCCGGTTCCGCTCGCTGTCGGCACCGACGGCCACCTCGACCCCGTCCAGGCGGGTACCGAGAACGGCCCCGCCGGCCGGGCTGTGCACGGACACCAGCGTCCGCACGGTGTACGGGTCGCCCGCCAGGCCGAGGCCGAGGACGGACGTGCTGAGTCCGGACTTCGGCGCCGACGAGTGCAGGGTGACCCGCAGCCGCAGTTCACGCCGGCCGTCCGACCGGCACTCGCCCACGGTGAGGGTGGCCGTGGGCCGGAGGTAGTAGCCGAGCTTCGCGCCGCTGCCGTCGTTGAGGAACACGCCGACCGTCGGCACGGTGTCCTTCTCCGGAAGCACGCCGGCCATCCGGCTGTCGCCGAACATCCGCTGTTCCTCCGGTCGGGCACTCCAGAACAATATCCGGCGTTCCTGGACAGCACGGTCGAATGCGGACATTAAGCCACGGGGACTGACATTCTTCTTAAAAAGGGTGTCGAAGACCGCGGCGCCCGCCGTCGCGAAGAACTGATCCTGCTGGCGGGTGTCCAAGCGCTGGTACGCGTCACTGAGCAGGGTGCGCACCACGGTGTCGGTGGCCAGCGGGACGCCGTCCGGCACGAGCACCGGCCCGGTGGCCTTCAACAGGTACGACAGCACCACCGGATCGACCGCGAGCACCCCGTCGACGACCGTGCCGGTCCGGCGCCGGAACATCTCCCGGTACAGCGCGGCGGCGGTCGGGAAGTGCGGGGTCAGGTTGACGTCGGCCGGATACATGCCCGGCAGGTCACCCCACGCCGCGCGCACCTCGGGAGGCACGGCGAGCGGCGGCGTGAAGCGGGTCAGCTCGGCGCTCGACCCCTGGCGCCCCATCCGGACCCGGCCCGCGTCGGCGTGCAGGACCGCGTACGCGCCGATCATGCCCCCGGTGGCCCGCAACTCGGCGGGGTTCTGGGAGACGAGAAGGTAGCTGCGGGGACCGTCCACACCGAGCAGGGGCGGGAGGAGCCGGGCCGCCTGGTCCGCCGCGGCGGTCAGACCGGCCAGCCGGTCGATCTCCGTCCGCAAATCGGTCAGTGCCTGTGCCACCTGGCTGACCAGCCCACCGGTGGGCACCGCGGCGAGGTCCCGCCGGGTGGCCTGCACGGCGTCGTCGACCGTGGCCATTTCCGTCGAGACGGTCCGCAGGCGGCCGACGTCCAGGCGCCCGGCACTGGGCAGCAGACTGCTCAGGTCGGTCCGCAGCAGCGCCGGGAACGCCTGCCGGGACAGGTCGTCGATCGCCACCGCGATCTGTCGTACGGCGGCGAGGTTGTCCCCGGCGAACGGCGTCTGCCGGCCGAGCCACCAGCCCGGGTCCCCGGTCGCCGCCCGGGCCGCCGCCGCCTGCTCCTGGAGCGCGGCGAGGGTCCGCTGGGCGCGGTCGGTGTCACCGCTCAC
>NZ_JBFAMU010000289.1:0-6252 GCF_040656655.1 Micromonospora sp. NPDC049799 | reverse complement strand
TTCGCCCGTGGCTTCGTCGAGGACCCCGGGCTCTACGCCGAGCAGTACCCGCACCTCACCCAGGCCAGGTACGGCACGATGTGCGGGTGTGCGGCCAGCGCCGCGCGGTAGGAGTACCCCCACCGGCGCAGCGCCTCCCGCCAGTCGACGTGGCCGAAGAACGACACGTCCACCCGGGCGGTGACGCTGTCGGCGACCGCGTCGAGGATCTCGTCCTTGGTGGCGAAGTGGTTGTACAGCGACGGCCCGCGTACGCCCAGCTCGGCGGCGAGCCGCCGGGTGGAGAAGCCTTCGAGTCCCTCGGCGTCGATGAGCGCGGCGGCGGCCTCGACGATCCGCTGCCGGCTGAGCAGCGCCTGCCGCGGTCGGGGCATCGCGTCCTCCTCCGCATCTGAAGGTCGGGGTGGGCCGGTGGCCCGGTGGGCCGTGAAGAAACTCTGCCACAGGGGGTCTGGACGGAATTAAACTTGCACCGCTAGTTTATGGGCCATGGACCTGCATCTGTCCGCCGAACAGGCAGCGGTCCGCCAACTCGCCGCCGACTTCGTCGACCGCGAGGTCGTCCCGCACGCGGCGGCCTGGGACCGGCGGGAGCGCGTCGACCCCGCGATCGTCGGCAAGCTCGCCGACCTCGGCTTCCTCGGCCTGACCATCCCCGAGTCCGACGGCGGCTCCGGCGGCGACCACCTCTCCTACTGCCTGGTGCTGGAGGAACTCGGCCGGGGCGACTCCGCGGTCCGCGGCATCGTCTCGGTCTCACTCGGCCTGGTCGCGAAGTCCCTCGCCGCGTACGGGTCCGCCGACCAGCGCGCGCGGTGGCTGCCCCGGCTGTGCTCCGGCACCGCCCTGGGCTGCTTCGCACTGACCGAGCCGGACAGCGGCTCCGACGCCGCCGCGCTGACCACCCGCGCTGTCAGAGACGGCGACGACTGGCTGCTCACCGGCACCAAGACCTTCATCACCAACGGCACCACCGCCGACGTCGCACTGGTCTTCGCCCGCACCGGCGGCCCGGGACACCGGGGCATCAGCGCGTTCCTGGTGCCCACCGACAGCCCCGGCCTCACCCGCCGCGAGATCCACGGCAAGCTGGGGCTGCGCGGGCAGGCCACCGGGGAACTGCGCTTCGACGACGTCCGCGTACCCGCCTCCGCGCTCGTCGGCGAGGCCGGCGGCGGCTTCCGGCTGGCCCTCGCCACCCTGGCCAAGGGCCGGATGTCGGTCGCCGCCGGCTGCGTCGGCATCGCCCAGGGCTGCCTCGACGCCGCGGTCGGCTACGCCGGTCAGCGCACCCAGTTCGGCAAGCCGATCGCCGGCCATCAGCTGGTGCAGCAGTTGCTCGCCGCCATCGCGGTGGACACCGCCGCCGCGCGGCTGCTGGTGTGGCAGGTGGCCGACCGCATCGACCGGGGCGAACCGTTCGCCACCGAGGCGTCGATGGCCAAGCTCTTCGCCAGCGAGGCCGCCGTCCGCGCGGCGAACAACGCGGTCCAGGTCTTCGGCGGGTACGGGTACATCGACGAGTACCCGGTTGGCAAGTACCTGCGCGACGCCCGCGTCGCCACCCTCTACGAGGGCACCAGCCAGATCCAGCAGCTCCTCATCGGACGCGCGCTCACCGGCGTCAACGCCTTCTGACCCCTGGAGGAACACATGGACTTCGCGTTGTCCGACGAGCAGCGGGCCATCCGCGACACGGCCCGTGACTTCATCGCCCGGGAGGTCATGCCGCTGGAGCAGGAGCTGCTGCGGCGGGAACGGGCGCACCGGCCCGGCCTGGAACGCGGCGAGCTGCGGGACCTCCAGCTCAAGGCGCGCACGTTCGGCTTCTGGGGCCTCGCCACGCCCGAGGAGTACGGCGGCATGGACCTGCCGGCGATCACCCAGTCGCTGATCTGGACCGAGATCGGCCGGTCGTACGTGCCGTTCCGGTTCGGCGGGGAGGCCGACAACATCCTGTTCAAGGCCAACGAGGAGCAGAGGCGGGAGTTCCTGCTGCCCACCATCGAGGGCGAGCGGCTGAGCTGCTTCGCGATCACCGAGCCCGGTGCCGGGTCGGACGCGGCCAACATCAAGCTCAGCGCCCGCCGTGACGGCGGCGACTGGGTGCTCAACGGGGAGAAGACCTTCATCACCGGCGGGCACGACGCCGACTTCGCCATCGTCATCGCGGTGACCGACCCCGAGAAGGGCGCCCGCCGGGGTGGCGCCACCGCGTTCCTGGTGGACCGGGCGATGGGCTGGCGGTCGGAGTTCATCCAGACGATGGGGGAGGGCGGGCCGGCCGCGCTCGTCTTCGAGGACGTGCGGGTGCCCGAGCGCAACATCCTCGGCGAGATCGGGCAGGGCTTCACCCTCGGTATGGAGTGGATCGGCAAGGGCCGCTACACCATCCCCTCGCACGCCATCGGCATCGCCGAGCGGGCGCTGCGGATGGCGATCGACCAGGCCAACACCCGCGAGACGTTCGGCCGGCCGATCGGCGAGAACCAGGCGATCCAGTGGATGATCGCGGACTCGGAGACCGAGCTGGAGGCGGCCCGCTGGCTGGTGCTGCGGGCGGCGTGGACGGTGGACCAGGGCATGGATCCCCGGCACGCCTCCTCGATGTGCAAGCTCTACGCCGCCGGCATGGTCAACCGGGTGGTCGACCGGGTGCTCCAGATCCACGGCGGCATGGGCTACACCCGCGAGCTGCCCATCGAGCGCTGGTACCGGCAGGTCCGCCTCTACCGGATCTTCGAGGGCACCGACGAGATGCAACGGCTGATCCTCTCCCGCGACCTGCTGCGCGGCTACACGAAGATCGGAGGACACCTGGCGTGAAGACCTTCCTCTCCATCGACGACCTGGCCGCCTCGGTCGGCGAGACCGTCGGCCCGGGGTCCTGGCTGCGGGTCGACCAGTCCCGGGTCGACCTGTTCGCCGACGCCACTGACGACCACCAGTGGATCCACGTCGACCCCGAGCGGGCCGCGATGGGCCCGTTCGGCGGCACCGTCGCGCACGGGTACCTGACCTTGTCGCTGCTGCCGTCACTGGTCGGCGGGCTGTACCGGGTCGAGGGAGTCGGCATGGGCGTCAACTACGGCCTCAACCGGGTGCGGTTCCCGGCCCCGGTCCGGGTGGGCAGCGCCGTACGCGCCACCGCGACGATCGGCGAGGTGTCCCCGGTGGACGGCGGCGTCCAGGTGGTCACGGCGGTGAGCGTGGAGAGCGACGCGGGCGGCAAGCCGGTCTGCGTGGCGGAGGCGGTCAGCCGCCTCTACCGGGGTGCCGCCCGCTGACCGACCGACGTCGTCCCGATGCCAGCGGTGCCACCTCGCCGACGGTGCAGGATGGGTACGTGGACAGCGAGCCGGTCGACGTGGCGCCCGAGCAGGCGTTCGGGTGGGCGGTCCTGCGCCAGCGCTGGGAGGCGCTCACCTTCCTGCACTGGGCGGTCGCGCCGGAGGTCGTCGCGCCGCTGCTGCCCGCCGGCACCCGTCCGGACACCCTCGACGGGGTCACCCACGTCGGCCTGATCGGCTTCCGCATGGTCGGGTTGGGCCTCGGACGGGGGCCGGCGGTGCCGTACCTCGGCAGCTTCTGGGAGACCAACGTCCGGCTGTACTCGGTCGACGACACGGGCCGGCGCGCGGTGGTGTTCCGGTCGCTGGACGCGTCCCGGCTGATCCCGGTGCTGGTCGCCCGGGCGACGCTGGGGCTGCCGTACCTGTGGTCGGCGATGGGCGTCGACTCCGACGGTGACCGGTACACCTACCGGTGCCGGCGCCGCTGGCCGGGGCCGAGGGGTGCGACGAGCCGGATGGTGGTCCGGGTGGGTGCGCCGATCGCCGAGCCGACCCCGCTGGAGCACTTCGTCACCGCCCGCTGGGGGCTGCACACCCGGGCGTACGGGCGCACGCTGCACCTGCCGAACTGGCATCCCCGCTGGCCCCTGCACCGGGCCGAGCTGCTGCACCTGGACGATGACCTGATCACCGCGGCCGGCCTGCCGCCGCCGGTCGGACCACCGGCCAGCGTGCTGTTCTCACCCGGGGTCCCGGTCCGGTTCGGTCCACCGGTCCCGCTGCTCCGGCCCGCCTCCGCTACCGCCGCCGCCCCTCGGCGTCGAGGAGGTCGTTGAGCGCGACGGCGGTGGTGATGAGGGAGAGGTGGCTGAACGCCTGGGGAAAGTTGCCGATCTGCTCGCCGGTGAGGGCGATCTCCTCGGCGTACAGGCGAAGGTGGCTGCTGAAGGTGAACATCTTCTCGAACGTCAGGCGGGCGTCCTCCAGCCGTCCGGAGCAGGCGAGGGCGGCGACGTACCAGAAGGTGCACATGTTGAAGGTGCCCTCGTCGCCGGGGAGCCCGTCGGGAGCGGCGGAGGGCTTGTACCGGTGCACGAGGCTGTCCGAGACCAGGTCCTGGTCGATGGCGCGCAGGGTGGACTGCCACATCGGGTCGGTGGGGGTCACGAAGCCGACCGACGGCATGATGAGCAGCGAGGCGTCGAGGACGTCGGTCTCGTAGCTCTGCACGAAGGCGCGGCGGCCCCGGTGGTAGCCCCGCTGCATGATCTGGTTGTAGATGGCGTCGCGGTGCCGGATCCACTGGGTGAGGTCGCCGGGGCGACCGTGGCGGTTGGACAGGCGGATGGCCCGGTCCAACGCCACCCACGACATCAGCCGCCCGTACGTGTAGTCGCGCGGGTGGCTGCGGCTCTCCCAGATGCCCGCGTCCGGCTGGTCCCAGTTCTCGCAGACCCAGTCGACCATCCTCACGGTGCTGCGCCACACCTGGTGTGACGCGCGGATGCCCTGTTCGTCCGCGAGGTGCATCGCGTCCAGGGCCTCGCCGTGGATGTCGAGCTGGAGCTGGTCGGCCGCGCCGTTGCCGATCCGCACCGGCCCCGATCCGCGGTACCCCTCGAAGTGGTCGAGGACCTCCTCCTCCAGGTCCGACGATCCATCGACCCGGTACATGATCTTCAGCGGTATGGCGTTGTCGCCGGCCTCGCGGATGCGCTCGTCGAGCCAGTTCATGTACCGGCTCACCTCGTCGGTGAAGCCGAGCCCCAGCAGCGCGCGCACCGAGAAGGAGGTGTCCCGGATCCACGTGTAGCGGTAGTCCCAGTTGCGGGTGCCGCCGATCTCCTCGGGCAGCGCGGCGGTCGGTGCGGCGATCATGGCGCCGGTGGGCGCGTACGTCATGAGCTTCAGCGTGATCGCGGACCGCTCCACCATCTCCCGCCAGCGCCCCGTGTACCGCGAACGGTCGAGCCAGTGCCGCCAGTAGTCGCGGGTCTGCTCGAACATCACCTCGACCTCGTCGACGGGGATGACGCGCGGCCCGCGCGCGGCGGCCGACTCCAGCACGGCCCCACCGGTGTCACCCTCGTGCAGCGTGACGAATCCGACGAGGTCCCCGGCGTCGTCGCCGCTCTCCCGTTCCCGCAGCAGTCGCCGGACCTTGCCGACCGGGTTCAGCGTCAGTTCCAGGGAGGGGTTGCGGAAGACGTAGCCCTCGTACCGGACCTCCAGGTCGTGGCGCTGGCGGCCGTAGTCGAACCGGGGGCGGCACTCGACCTTGAAGCGCATGCTGCCCCGGATCATCCGTACCATCCGCACCAACCGGTGCCGGTTGGTCGCCCGTTCGCCGGTGACCGGCATGAAGTCGGTGATCTCCGCGACGCCGTCGGCGCTGATGAACCGGGTGATCAGGATGGGCGTGTCGGGCAGGTAGAGCTGCTTGCTCACGTAGCGCACACCGTCCGGGGCGATTCCGAAGTAGCCGCCGCGCTGGGAGTCCAGCAGCGCGCCGAAGACGCTGGGCGAGTCGAAGCGGGGCAGGCAGAACCAGTCGACGGTGCCGTTCCGGGTGACCAGCGCGGCGGTCTGGAGGTCGCCGATGAGGCCGTGGTCCTCGATGGGTGCGTACCCCCGCATGCCGGCCTCCCCGCTCACCCACGACCCTCAGACCGCACCGTAAACGCGGCGAGCGGTCGCCGGGGCGCGGACGCCCACACACCACCCACCCGGGTACGAGGGACCGACTTCTGTCACTCACCGACAGAAGTCTCGTCCGTCCGACCGGAAAGTATCGACGTGGGTCACAAAAGGCGGCTAGGCTGCCCCTCGTCGTACATCGACAGGAGGTGATCCGGGTGTCGCGTCGCACCGGCAGGCCGTCGTACCTGCTCAACGCCCCGGCCGGTCGCGGACCCGGCCGGTCGCGCGGCGTCGTCGTCGCCGTCGCGGTCGGGCTCGC
>NZ_JBFAMU010000288.1:0-6254 GCF_040656655.1 Micromonospora sp. NPDC049799 | reverse complement strand
CGTGACCGCCGGGGGCGGTCAGGTGCGGGCGGCGGCCTTGCGGGCGCGGTAGGCGGTCACGGCGGCGCGGTTGCCGCAGGTGGCGTCGCAGAAGCGGCGGGAGCGGTTCTTCGACAGGTCGACCAGGACGTTGTCGCAGTCGGGGTGGTCGCAGATCCGCAGCCGTCCCAGCTCCTCGCTGCGGACCAGGTCGGCCAGCGCCATCGCGGCCTCGACGGCGATCCGGGTGGCTAGCGGGGCGTCGCGTGGCACGGCGTGGAAGTGGTACGGCTCGTCGTCGTGCGTGATGAGCTGCGGCAGGGCCTGGTTCTCACGGAGCAGCCCGTTGACGATGGCGACGATCTCGTCGGTGTCGGCGTGCCAGACGCGGCGCAGGCGGGGGCGCAGTTGGCGGACCGCCGCGAGCTCGGCCTGGGTGTGCTCGTGTCGTCCGGTGTAGGTGTGCGCCACGAAGAACTCGTCCAGGGCGGCGACGTCGGGCAGCCCCTCGGCGTCCCGGCCGTCGGTGTTGACGAGCGCGGCGGCGCTGATCAGCGCACACTCGGTGTCATGGGCAAAAAGCAACTTGACTCCTGTCATCGCCCGGCCGTAGCGTCATCGGCGTAACTCTAGTTTGCCCATGACGTCCGGCCACGCCAAGGAGAGACCGATGCGCCAACCCTCCGTCGGCGGTGCCGGCCTCGCCCTGGCCGTGCTGTCCGCGCTCACCTTCGGGACGTCCGGCACGTTCGCCCGCTCGCTCATCGACGCCGGTTGGTCGGCCGAGGCCCTGGTGATCGCCCGGGTGGGTCTCGCCGCCCTGGTGGTGGCGGTGCCGGCGGTCCTTGCCCTGCGCGGCCGGTGGGGGGTCCTGCGCGACAACCTCACGACGGTCGGCGTCTTCGGGCTGCTCGGCGTCGCGCTGGCGCAGGTGTGCTTCTTCAACGCGGTGCGATACCTGCCGGTCGGTCTCGCGCTGCTGCTGGAGTACCTGGGGATCATCGTCGTGGTCGGCTGGATGTGGCTGGTCCACGGCCAGCGCCCGCAGCGCCTGACGCTGGCCGGCTCGGCGGCGGCCCTGGCCGGTCTGGTGCTCGTGCTCGACCTCGCCGGCGCCGAACGCCTCGACCCGATCGGCGTCCTGTGGGGGCTCGGCGCGGCGGTCGGGCTGGCCGGGTACTACGTCCTCGCCGGGCGGGTCGACTCCCGCCTTCCCTCGGTGGTGCTGGCCGCCGGAGGCATGGGCGTCGGCGCGGTCCTCCTGCTGGTGCTCGGCGTGGTGGGACTGCTGCCGCTGCGGGCCACCTTCGGCGCGGTGGAGTTCGCCGGGCAGCAGACCGACTGGTGGGTGCCGGTCGCGGGTCTGGTGCTCGTGGCGGCGGTCGTCGCGTACCTGGCCGGGATCGCCGGTGCCCGCATCCTCGGCGCCCGGCTGGCGTCGTTCGTCGGTCTCACAGAGCTGATGTTCGCCGTCCTCATCGCCTGGCTCGTGCTCGACGAGGTGCTGACCGTGCAGCAGCTCGGCGGCGGTGCGCTCATCGTCGCCGGGGTGGCGCTGGTCCGGCTCGACGAGCTGCGTGAGCCCGCCCCGGGACCCGTGCCGGCGCCGGAACCGGCGCTGACCGGCGACCGGTGACCGGGGGAGCGGTCGGGGTGCTGACCACGGTCGTCTTCGACGCCGACGAGACGCTGCTCGACCTGCGCCCGGCGGTGACCGGCGGGCTGCTGGCCGTACTCGATCAGATGCGGCGGCTGACCCCGGCGGCGGCCGGGGTGTCCCTCGCGGACCTGGAGTCGGACTGGCACACCGTCTTCGGCGCACGGACGTCCGCGCCAGTCGTGGAGATCCGGCGGGCCGCGCTGGCCCGGTCCCTGGCCCGCGCCGGGCTCGACGAGCACCTCGACGACCTCGCGGCGCTCTTCTTCGCGCGGCGGTTCGCGCTGACCCGGCCCTACCCGGACGTGCCGCCGGCCCTCGCCGCGCTGCGGCGGCGGTGGACGCTGGGCTACGCCACCAACGGCAACAGCCGCGCCGAACGCTGCGGGCTCGCCGACGAGTTCGCCTTCGAGGTCTACGCACACGACGGTGGCCTGCCGAAGAAACCCGACGCGGCGTTCTACGCGGCGGTGGTCGAGGCGGCCGGAGCGCCGGCCAGGCAGATCGCGTACGTCGGCGACTCACTCGTCCACGACGTGCTCGGGCCGCAGCGCGCCGGGCTGCGCGGCGTCTGGCTGAACCGTCACGGCCTGCCCCGCCCGCCGGACGTGCGGCCGGACGCCGAGGTGAGCACCCTGGCCGACCTGCCCGATGCGCTGCTCGAACTGCAGGAGCATGCCGAATTTACGGATGCAACCGGATAGGTGTCTAGCGGAAACCATTCCGGCCTGTTCTGATGACAGCCACGTCCCTCAAGGAGAGGATCCGATGTGGTGAGCAAGCGCTTCACCGCCGGTGCCGTCGCCACCGCGACTGCTCTGGCACTCACGGTAACCGGCCTGACCATGCCGGCCGGCGCCGCGCCGTCCAGCAGCCAGACCTTCACGGTGGTAGCCGAGAAGGGGATCTCGGCTGAGGCCGCCATCGCGGCCATCCGAGCGGCCGGCGGTACCGTCGTGTCCCGCAACGACAGCGTGGGTACGTTCCAGGTGCGCAGCGACCGGGCGGACTTCGCCAGCCGCGCGGCCGCCGCTGACGCCCTGCTCGGCGCGGCTCAGCAGAGGGCCATCGGCCAGGCGCCGAAGATCGACCGCGTCGAGCAGGAGAACCTGCTGGCCGCCGCGAGGACCAAGGGCGCGGGCAGCGCCGCGCCGACGGCGGCGACCGGCATGGACCCGCTGGACGAGAAGCTGTGGGGCCTGCGGATGATCGGCGCCGACCGGGCGCGGCAGACCGAGCCGGGCGACCGAGGTGTGACCGTCGGCGTCCTCGACACCGGCGTCGATGCCAGCAACCCCGACCTCGCCGCCAACTTCAGCTGGTCGCTGTCGCGCAACTTCGCCCCGGACATGACCGACATCGACGGCCCGTGCGAGGTCGCGGGCTGCCTCGACCCGGTCGGCACCGATGACGGCGGCCACGGCACGCACGTCGCCGGCACCATCGGCGCGGCCGCGAACGGTTTCGGCCTCTCCGGTGTCGCTCCGAACGTGACCCTGGTCGAGCTGAAGGGCGGCCAGGACTCCGGCTACTTCTTCCTGAACCCGGTCGTCAACGCCCTGACGCACGCCGCCGACGCCGGCCTCGACGTGGTCAACATGTCGTTCTACGTCGACCCGTGGCTCTACAACTGCACCGCCAACCCGGCCGACTCGCCGGAGGCGCAGGCCGAACAGCGCGTCATCATCGAGGCGATGACCCGCGCGCTGAACTACGCCCACGACAAGGGCGTGACGCTCGTCGGTGCCCTCGGCAACAACCACGAGGACCTCGGCAAGCCGCGGACCGACTACTCCAGCCCGGACTACGGCGCCGACCCGTACGCCCGGCCGATCGACAACTCCAGCTGCTGGGACCTGCCGGCGGAGGGCCCGCACGTGATCGGTGTGTCGGCGCTCGGCCCGTCGGGCAAGAAGTCCGACTTCTCCAACTACGGCCTCGAGCAGATCTCGGTGGCGGCACCCGGTGGCTGGTTCCGTGACGGCTACGGCACCTCGTCGTACCGGACCGACGCGAACATGATCCTCTCCGCGTACCCGCTCAAGGTGCTGCAGGAGGAGGGCTCGGTCGACGCCCGTGGCAATGTGGTCCCCAGCGCCAGGGACTTCGTCTTCAAGGACTGCACCAAGGGCGGATCCTGCGGGTACTACACCTACCTGCAGGGCACCTCGATGGCCTCGCCGCACGCCGCCGGCGTCGCTTCGCTGATCGTCAGCGCCTTCGGCAAGACCGACCCGGTCAAGGGCGGTCTGCGCCTGGCCCCCGACCAGGTCGAGAAGCACCTCTACGCGACCGCGACCGAGCGGGCCTGCCCCGAGCCGCGCCTGCAGTCGTACGCCAACGAGGGCCGCTCGGCGGAGTTCGACGCCCTCTGCGAGGGCGACAGCACGTTCAACGGCTTCTACGGGCACGGCATCATCGACGCGTACGCCGCGGTGACCACCCCCATGTGACAGCCCGGCACCACCTCGCGGGGCCCGGACGACCTCCCGTCGTCCGGGCCCCGCCCTTTCCCGTCGCGCCTGTCCGCCGCCCCTGTCCCCGGCGCCCCTGTCCCCGGCGCCCCGGCGCACCGACCGTGCATGATCCACTCGCCTTCATTGATGTCGGGGTCTCCGGCGGCCGTCAACACCGCGAGATCAATGAAGGTGAGTCGATCACGTGGCGCGGTCAGCGGTTCCGCCAGCCGCGGGAGGCCAGAGCCGCCCGCACCTCGCGGAGCACGCCGGGGAAGTCACGGTGCAGGCGGCGGCTCGTCACGTGCAGCACCAGCCAACCGGCGGCGACGAGCGCGTTCAGCCGCGCCCGGTCGACGTGCAACCGGTCGGCCTCGGCGTGCCACTGCCCGTCGTACTCGACGGCGACCCGGTGCTCCGGCCAGGCCAGGTCGGGATGCACCACCAGCCCCGACGGCAGGCGCACCGGATGCTGGGTGACCGGCCGGGGCAGCCCGGCCAGCACCAGCCGTAACCGCAGGTGCGACTCCGGCGGGGACTGCGCACCGGCGTCGGCCAAACTGAACAGCCACGCCGCGCGCCGCCCGCCGGGCCGCCCCGCGTACTGCTCGGCCGTCGCCGCCAACGCGGAAAAGGTGGTGAGGCCCTGGGCGAGCAGCGCGTCGATGACGCCGATCGCCCGGACGGGATCCACCCAGACCGCCGTCTCCCACGCCGCCTGTTCCGGGCCCGTCCGCGCCACGACCGGAACCTGTTGCCACGGGTACGGGATGCCGGGGGCCGAGAGCCGGCCGGACACCGGGCCGCGGCCCGGGGAGTGGTCCCGCTCCGGCGCTGGTGCCCGCTGTGCCGGTCCGACCGACGTCCCGTCCAACCGCCGGCTCGGCGGACCGACCGCACCGGCCCTCGGCCGCCCCGATGCCCCGGCGACCGGTGGCCCGCCGCTCGGCCGTCCTGGTGGTCGGGCGCTCGGGCGTCCCGGTGGTCCGCCACCCGGCCGTCCCGGTGGTCCGGTGATCGCCGGGGCCGATGGGCGGGTCGGCCGTGACGCGGCTGTGGGGGCGGGCGTGCCCCTGACGTGCAGGCGGATCCCCTTCTGTGCACCGAGCCGGCCAGGGCCGGGCACCAGCACGTGGACCTCGTCGGTGAAGCTCGCGGCGTGCTCGACGCCGTGCAGGTAGGCCGCCGACGGGCCGGCGATCCACACGCCGTTCGGCAGGCGCAGCGCGGCGGCCCGGCAGGCGAGTGCGTGGTCTCGTTCGAGGCGCGCGTCGGCGTACACGTCGTGGCGCAGCCGTATCCACGCGGAGCTGCGCAACTGGTGCTCGGTGAGCAGGTCATGGCCTACCGCGTCCGAGCCGCGGAAGACCTGCCAGGCCAGTGCGGCCGGCCGGTGTGGTCGAGGTGGCATGTCCACAGCCTGCGCCGCCGACACGGTCGCCCGACACCCCTGTGGACAACCGTCCCGGTCCCTCCGGACGCCCCCTGTGGACAACCAACCCGGACCGCCGGCACGTGGTATGTAGAAGATCGACTCGACGTCATTGAGGTCGGGGTGTCGCGGCGCACCGGATACCCCGATTTCAATGAAGGCGAGTTGATCATCGCCGGAGCCGGAGCCGGAGCCGGAGCCGGAGCCGGAGCCGGAGCCGGGGGTGGGGCCGGGCGTCGAGACGGGCGCGGCGCGGGCCAGGGGCGCGGGGCGGGCCGGGCGAAGCGGTCCGGGCGGGCGGGTCAGCGGAGGGCGGTGGCGATGGCCTCGGCGGCGGCGGTGACCTGCGCCCCGACCGTGGTGACGTCCAGCGGTGCCAGCGCCACCACGCCGACGCTGGCCTCCAGGCCGGGCACGCCGAGGACGGGAGCGGCCACCCCGTACGCCCCGGGTTGCAACTCCCCGGCGGTGCTCACCGGGCCGACGGCGCCGGACCGGCCGGCGAGGATGGCCTGACCGGCGGCGCCGCGTTCGAGCGGGTGCCGGGCGCCCGTCCGGTAGGCCACGTGGAACGACGTCCAGCTTGGCTCGACCACGGCCAGGGCCACACCCTCGCCGCCCTCGACGACGGTGAGGTGGGCGGTGGCCCCGGCCTGCTCGGCGAGGCGGCGCAGCGCGGGCAGCGCGCCCTCGGCGAGCAGCGGTTGGGCCCGCCGGGCCAGGTGCAGGA
>NZ_JBFAMU010000287.1:0-6256 GCF_040656655.1 Micromonospora sp. NPDC049799 | reverse complement strand
CCTCGGCGGTCCCGCACTCTTCCTCTACGGCCGCATCCGCCTGGAACGGGTCGTGTTCGACCGGCTGTCCATCCGCCGCGTCGTCATGTCGAGGTTGCGCAGCTCCAGGGCCAGCCGCAGGGTCTGCGGGGCCGCGGTGCCGTTGGTGTACGTCACGGTCCGCTCGACCGCCGCGCCACCGGTGGTCACCTGGCCGAAGTCGGCGGTGGCCGACCCGTACACGCGCTGGCCGAGCGCCCGGGACACGTCGACCCGGCCGCCGCCCTGCTCGAAGACGGTCAGCTCGGGGTTCGCCCGCGTGGTGCTGACCAGGGCGTCCTTGAGCTGCCCGGCGGTCCAGTCGGGGTGTTCCTGGGCGAGGATCGCCGCCGCGCCGGCGACGTGCGGCGTGGCCATCGAGGTTCCGGACGCCCGGGTGTACGCGTCACCCACCGGCGTGCCCATGCTCGTGCCCGCGGCGCGGGCGGCGACGATGCCGACACCCGGCGCGGTGATCTCCGGCTTCAGGCCGTTGTCGCCGATCCGCGGACCACGGCTGGAGAAGTCCGCCAGGTTCTCGTCACGATCCACCGCGCCGACGGTCAGGGCCGCGTCGGCCGCACCGGGCGCGCCGACCGTACGCGGTGCGCCCTCGTTGCCGGCGGCGACCACGAACAGGGCGCCGGTGGAGGCGGTGAGGTCGTTGACCGCCTGGCTCATCGGGTCGGTGCCGTCGGTCGGTGCGCCGCCGAGGCTCATGTTGACGACCGTCGCGCCGGAGCGGGCGGCCCACTCCATGCCCGCGATGATCGACGAGCTGTAACCGGAGCCGTAGTCGTCGAGCACCTTGCCGACGAGCAGCTGGGCGCCGGGCGCGACGCCCTTGCGCTGTCCAGCAGGTCACGTCCCACCAGCACGTCGTACGGCCGTTCGCCGCCGACCGGGATCCGGGTCACGTCGTCCATCGCCGGCAGCCTAGTCCAGCGCCGGGCCGCGACGTGGGAACCGTCCACGGACAGGGACACCTCAGCGTCGCGCCCATTCGGCGAGCCGCGCGGCGTGGGCGGCCACCTCGTCGCGCAGTGCGTCCGGCGCGACCACCGTGAACGGCCAGCCCAGCCCGGCCAGCAGCGCGGCCATGCCGTCCAGCCGCTCGACGCGGGCACGCAGCAGCACCCCCTCGGCGGTGGCGGTCAGCTCGGCCACGCTGGGCGGGACCCGTCGCCGGACGGTGGCCAGGTCGATCTCCAGGAGCACCTCGACCTCGTGCGCCCACGGGACGGCGGCCAGGGAGCGGGTCACCTGCGCCACCGGGTCGAAGCCCTCGGGCGTCGTGAAGGTTCCCTCCCCCGCCGTCACCTCGGCGATCCGGTCCAGCCGGAACGTGCGGACCTCGCCACTGTGGTGGTCGTGGCCACTGACGTACCAGCGTCCGACGTGGAAGACCAGACCGTACGGGTCCAGCTCCCGGTCGGAGGGTGCACCGGAACGGGAGCGGTACGCCATCCGCACGCGCCGCCCCTCACGGGCCGCCGTGGCCAGCACCAGCAGCGTGCCGGTGGCCGGGCGGGTGTCCGGCTCGACCCGGCGCAGGGTGAAGGCGAGGTGCTCGCGGACGGCGGCCAGCCGGTCGGCCAGCGCGGCCGGCAGCACCCGACGGATCTTGGCGGCGGCGGTGGCGGTGGCCGGCTGCTCGGTGCCCAGACCGAGCCGTTCGGCGGCGACCAGGCCGAGCAGGACGGCCACCGCCTCGTCGTCGGTCAGCATCAGCGGAGGCAGCTTGTACCCGGGGAGCAGCCGGTACCCGCCGTAGCGGCCCCGGTCGGCGGTGACCGGGATGCCCAGGTCGACGAGGGTGGCGGCGTAGCGGCGCACGGTGCGCTCGTCGACGCCGAGCCGGTTGGCCAGGTCGCCACCGGTGAGCCGGTGGTGGCTCTGCAGCAACTCCAGCAGCCCGAGAACCCGTCCGGCCGGATGCGACACGCGAAACTCCTCGGAAAGCGGGCGGAACCTGTCCGGATTCGATCGTACGGTCGTGGTGACGACGACACGTGAGGGGATCGCAGATGGCGACGTTCGTACTGGTGCCGGGCTTCTGGCTGGGTGGTTGGGCGTGGCGCGAGGTCACGGCGGACCTGCGCGGGCGGGGGCACGAGGTGTACCCGCTGACGCTGACCGGGGTGGCGGAGCGGGACCACCTCGCCGGCCCGGAGGTCGGGCTGGAGACGCACACCCGGGACATCCTCCGGCTGCTGGAGGTGGAGGACCTGCGCGACGTGCTGCTGGTCGGCCACTCCGGGGGCGGGCTACCGGTGGCGCAGGCGGCGGACCGGTCCCCGGACCGGATCGGCCGTGTGGTCTACGTGGAGAGTGGACCGATGCCCGACGGCATGTCGCAGTTCGACAGCAACGAGCCGGAGGAAAAGGAACGGCTGCGCGAGAAGATCGGTGCCGGGCACCTGCTCCCCCCGCCCGACTGGGATCCGGCGTCGGACCCGCGGAACCTGGCCGGGCTGGACGACGTCACGCTGGCCCTCCTGCGGGCACGCGCCACCCCGCATCCGCTGCGCGCCGCCACCGACCCGGTCCGGCGTACCGGCGGGCGAGCCGTGCCGACCGCCCTGGTCGCCAGCACCTTCCCGCTCGACCTGGTGGAACAGATGATCGCGCAGGGGCACCCGTTCTTCGCCGGCCTGGCCGGCGGCCAGGTGCACGCGCTCCCCACCGGGCACTGGCCGATGCTCAGCGAGCCGAAGGCGCTGGCCGACGTCCTCGACCGGATCGCCCGGGGCTGACCGGCCTCACCGCTTCAGCAGGGACGCGATCTCGGCGACGATCGAGTCGAGGTCGCGTCCGTCGGTGACCACGGTCGTGGTGGCCACCTCGGCGTAGAGCGGGCGGCGCTGCTCCATCAGGTGCTTCAGCGTGGCGCGCGGGTTGATCGCCAGCAACGGGCGACCGGCGCCGAGACCGACGCGCTTGACCGCGTCGGGCAGCTCGACGGAGAGGTGCACGACCCGGTGCCCGACCAGCGCGGCGCGGTTCTCCTCGGCGAGGACCGCGCCGCCGCCGAGGGCGAGCACGCCGGGGCAGGAGGCCAGGGCCGCCGCCACCGCCGCCCGTTCCAGCGTACGGAAGTGCTCCTCCCCCTCGTCGATGAAGATCTCCGGGATCGGCTTGCCGGCCATCCGCTCGATGTCGAGGTCGGTGTCCCGGAACTCCACGCCGAGGACGTCGGCGAGCGCCTGCCCGACCGTGGTCTTGCCGGAGCCCGGCGCACCGACCAGGACGCACACCGGCGCCATCAGCGGATCACCAGGGCGTCGAGGTAGCCGGCGAGGTTGCGGCGCATCTCGTCGACCGAGTCACCGCCGAACTTCTCCACCGCGGCCTCGGCGAGCACCAGCGCGACCATCGCCTCGGCGACCACGGCGGCGGCGGGCACCGCGCAGACGTCGGAGCGCTGGTTGATGGCGGTGGCCGGCTCCCCGGTGGTCACGTCGACGGTGGCGAGGGCCCGGTTCAGCGAGGAGATCGGCTTCATCGCGGCCTTCACCCGCAGCGGCTCGCCGGTGGTGATGCCGCCCTCCAGGCCGCCGGCCCGGTCGGTGACCCGCCGGACGCCGGTGGCGGTGGGCAGGATCTCGTCGTGCGCCTCGGAGCCGCGCGAGCGCGCCTGCTGCCAGCCGTCGCCGATCTCCACACCCTTGATGGCCTGGATCGACATCAGCGCGGTGGCGAGCCGGGCGTCGAGCTTGCGGTCCCACTGGACGTGGCTGCCCAGGCCCGGCGGCACCCCGTACGCCAGCACCTCGACCACGCCGCCCAGCGTGTCGGCGGCCTTCTTCGCGGCGTCGACCTCGGCGACCATCCGCGCGCTGGCCTCGGGGTCGAGGCAGCGCAGCGGGTCGGCGTCGATCCGCTGCGCGTCCTCCGGCCGGGGCCGCAGGCCCGGCTTCGCGGCGACCGGTCCCAGCTCGACCACGTGCGAGACGATCTCGATGCCCAGCGCCTGCTGGACGAGGGCCTTGGCGACCGTGCCGACGGCGACCCGGGCGGCGGTCTCCCGGGCGCTGGCCCGCTCCAGGATCGGGCGGGCGTCGGTGTGGCCGTACTTCTGCATGCCGGCGAGGTCGGCGTGACCGGGCCGGGGTCGGGTCAGCGGGGCGTTGCGGGCCTGGCCGGCCAGCTCGTCGGGGTCGACCGGGTCGGCGGCCATCACGGTCTGCCACTTGGGCCACTCCGAGTTGCCGACGCGGATGGCGACCGGGCTGCCGATGGTGCGGCCGTGCCGGAGCCCGCCGATGATCTCGACCTCGTCCTGCTCGAAGGCCATCCGGGCACCCCGGCCGTAGCCGAGCCGGCGCCGGGACAGCTCGCCGGCGATGTCGGTGGTGGTCACCTCGATCCCGGCGGGCACCCCCTCCAGGAGCGCGACGAGGGCGGGGCCGTGCGATTCACCTGCAGTCAACCAGCGCAACACAGCGGTCAGTCTGTCACGGCGGGTGGCCGGGCCGGAGCGGTGCCCGTGCTGTCCCGCCCTGCGGACGCGCTCCTCGCCAATCGGCCACCGATTCTTGCGGGATCGCGGGGAACCCGTACGATCATGGCGGCGCGCCGGGAAGTCTGGTCGGCAACTCCTTCGTCGACCCGTCGGGAGCTTCCGGTGCTGCTCTTCGCGTTCGCGGCCGTCCTGCTGCTGGCCGTCCTGCTCTCCAGCCTGGCCCACCGCACGATCCTGTCCACGGCGGTGCTCTTCCTGGCGGCCGGCTTCATCCTCGGTCCGGAGACCACCGGGGTCCTGAACATCACGGCGGACAGCCCGATCGTCGCCACGCTGGCGGAGCTGGCGCTGTTCACCGTGCTCTTCACCGACGGCATGCGGGTCGGTTGGGCGGACCTCCGCTCGGCCTGGCGGCTACCCGGCCGGGCGCTCGGCTGGGGCCTCCCGCTGACCCTGGCGATCACCGCGCTGCTCGCCCACTACGTGGTCGGACTGGACTGGCCGGAGGCACTGCTGCTCGGGGCGATCCTCGCCCCCACCGACCCGGTCTTCGCCGCCGCGCTGGTCGGCAACGAACGGGTACCCGGGCGGCTGCGGCACCTGCTCAACGTCGAGTCCGGCATCAACGACGGCCTGGCACTGCCGTTCGTGATCCTCTTCCTCGCGGTGGCGTCCGGCTCCGACGACCTGCACCTGGACGAGCTGGGCACCGAACTGCTGCTGGGACTGGTGATCGGCGTCGCGGTGCCGTGGCTGGCGCTGCGGCTGGAGCGCAGCCGGTTCTTCTCCGCCTCCACCCAGTACGAACCGCTCAACGGGGTGGCGATCGGCCTGCTGGTGCTGGCGCTGGGCCAGGTCACCCACGCCAACCTGTTCCTCGCCGCGTTCGCGGCCGGCGTCACCGTGGCCACCTTCGGCGAGCGGCAGCGGGAGAGCTTCGAGCACTTCGGTGAGTTGGTCGCGGAGCTGTTCAAGCTGGGCGCGTTGCTGGTCTTCGGGGCCTTGATCTCGATCGAGTTCCTCGGCGAGATCTCCTGGCCGGGCTGGGTGTTCGCCGCGCTGGCCATCCTGGTGGCCCGCCCGCTCGCACTGGCCGTGTCGTTCATCGGCTCGCACCTGACCCGCACCGAGCAGTTCGCCGCGATGTGGTTCGGCCCGAAGGGCTTCGCGTCGGTCGTCTACGGGCTGCTGGTGCTCCAGGCCGGCATCCCCGCCGGCGACGAGATCTTCCACCTGGTGGCGCTGACCATCGTGCTGTCGATCCTCGCCCACTCGTCCACCGACATCGTGATCGCCCGCATCTTCGACCCGGCCACCACGCCGCACTGGTACTCCCGGCTCCGTCAGGCGTCGACCGACCGACGGGAACGGCGCCAGGAACGGCGGGGCTGAGCGGAGGACGGTGTCAGCGGCGGGCCGCCGCCAGCGCCTCGCGCATCGCGACGACCGGGGCAGCCACCCCGGTGAAGTGGACGAACTGCCCGAGGGCCTGGGCGAGGAGCAGGTCGAGGCCGGAGACGACCGCGCAGCCGGCCGCCTCGGCAGAGGCGGCCAGCGGCGTCGGCCACGGGTCGTAGACGGCGTCGAAGTAGACCGTCCCCGGCCGCCAGTCGACCTCGCCGGCCAGCGGGTCGGCGACACCCTTCGGCACGGTCGACACCACCACGTCGGCCCGCATCCGCCCGGCCGCGTCCGACCAGTCGGCGCCGGTCAGCGCGATCTCCAGCGCCCCCGCCACGGCCGCCAACTCGTCGACCGCCGTCGCCCGCCGGG
>NZ_JBFAMU010000286.1:0-6258 GCF_040656655.1 Micromonospora sp. NPDC049799 | reverse complement strand
CACACGGTGCTGCCCGTCCTGCGGCACCGGACGCGTCGGTGGCGTCGAGGCCGTCGCGGTAGCGGCGGAACCGGTCACCGACCGGGCGCTCCGGGATCACGAGGAACCTCCGACGAACGCGGCGACGGCGGCCGCCGTCATCGCCAGGGCGGCCAGGCCGGCCCGCTTCCACATCGCCGGCAGGTCCCGGGTCGTCACCACCGGGTCGGGCGGCAACCCGTACACCTCGGGCTCGTCGAGCAGCAGGAAGAACGCGCCGTCGCCACCCACCCCGTCGGTCGGGTCGTGCCCGTACAGGCGGGCCTCGGTGACGCCCCGCTCGTGCAGGGTGGCGACCCGCTGCGCCGCGCGGTCCCGCAGTTCGTCCAGCGGGCCGTACTGGATGGACTCGGTGGGGCACGCCTGCGCGCAGGCCGGTGTGTTCCCCGCGCCGATCCGGTCGTAGCACAGGGTGCACTTCCACGCTCGGCCGTCGCCCTTGCGCTGGTCGATCACCCCGTACGGGCAGGCGGAAACGCAGTAGCCGCACCCGTTGCAGATGTCCTCCTGCACCACCACCGTGCCGAACTCGGTGCGGAACAGCGACCCGGTCGGGCACACGTCCAGGCAGGCCGCGTGCGTGCAGTGCTTGCACACGTCGGACATCATCAGCCACCGGAAGTCGGTGCGGGACTCGGCGCCGGTCCCCCGGCCCGGTGGCGTCGATGCGGGCATGCCGAGGAACTCCGGGCCCGCCGCCCCGTTCGCGGTCGCGTCGGTGCTGCCGGCGGCCATCCGCGCCGCCGCGTCGGAGGAGCCGGGCGGCACGCCCGGGTCGGTGCCGCTCGGGTTGCCGGTGCCGGCGGCCACCGCCGCCGACGACGCGCTCACCGAGCCACCCGTCGGGGTGCCGGCGAACGGCGGCGCGCGGTGCCGCGCCGGGAGCGGTTGCTCGATGAACGCCACGTGCCGCCACGAGTTCGCGGTCAACGCGCCGGTGTTGTCGTACGACATGCCGAGCAGGTCCAGCCCGGAGCCGGGGACGTCGTTCCACTCCTTGCAGGCCACCTCGCACGCCTTGCAGCCGATGCAGACGCTGGTGTCGGTGAAGAAGCCCATCCGGGGCGGCGCGGAGGTCCAGCCGGCGTCCGGCGCCGGGTCCAGCGGCCCGTACAGGCTGTTCGGGTCAGGAAGCATCGCGGTCCTCCTCCCGGTCGCCGCCGTCGCCGTCCGCGCTGCCGTCGGTGGCGCTGCCGGCGGTGAACGCGCCGGGCGTGAGCGTCGGGGCCGGCCGGCCCGCGACGATACCGGCCTGCCGTTGGTAGTCGGCGACCAGGTCGAGCAGCGCCGGCCCGGTCGGGCGGCGACCCGGCCGCACGTCACAGGTGCCGACCTTGCTCTCCTGGATGAGCACGTTCGGGTCCAGGGTGATCCCGAACAGGTCGTTGGCCGAGTCGCCGGTGACCAGGCCCTGGAACCCGAAGTGGTACGGCAGCCACACCTGGTGGATCACGCGGCCGTCCACCCGCAGCGGGCTGAGCCGGTCGGTGACCAGCACCTTCGCCTCGATGACGGCCCGACCGCTGACCAGGTGCGCCCAGCCCAGGTGGTCCAGGCCGACCTCGGCGGCCAGCTCCGGGGACACCTCGACGAACATCTCCGGCTGCAACTCCGCCAGGGGGCGCACGTTGCGGCTCATCGCGCCGGCCGTGTGGTGCTCGGTGAGCCGGCTGACCGTGAACACGTACGGGAACACCTGACTGTGCTCCTGCGGTGGGCTCGGGTTCACCGAGTTCGCCGGGTGCGCGTACACTTTGCGGGTCGGGTTGGCCTGCTGCCGGTACAGCGGGTTGCGCACCGGAGACTCGGCCGGCTCGTAGTGCGTCGGCAGCGGCCCGTCGAGCACGCCGCTGGGCGCGTACAGCCAGCCCTTTCCGTCGCCCTGCATGACGAACGCGTCGTCACCGGCGATGCCCTCCGGACCGGCGGCGCCCTCCGGCGGGCGGTACGTTGGCGGCTTCGTCTTCTCGAAGTCCGGCACGTCGTACCCGGTCCACTCGCCGGCCTCCGGGTCCCACCACACGTAGCGCTTGCGCTCGCTCCACGGGCGGCCCTTCGGATCGGCGGAGGCCCGGTTGTAGAGGGTGCGCCGGTTCGCCGGCCACGCCCACCCCCACTCCGCGGCCACCCAGTCCTGCTCGTGGCGGCTTTTGCGGCGGGCGGCCTGGTTGACGCCGTCGGCGTACACCCCGGCGTAGATCCAGCAGCCGACGGCCGTGGACCCGTCGTCGCGGGCCTCGGCGAAGGACGACAGCGGGCGGCCGGTCGCCACCTCGTACCCGTTGATCTCGCGCAGGACCGCCTCGGCGCTCGGCTCCGCGTGCGGACCGTGCGTGGGGTAGTCCCAGGCCAGGTCCAGCAGCGCCCGGTCGCGGGGGTTGGTCGAGCCGGCCAGCCTCTCCCGCAGCTTGCGCCCCAGGTGGTAGAAGAACCACAGCTCGGAACGGGCGTCGCCGGGCGGCTCGACCGCCTTCTCCCGCCACTGCACCAGGCGCTGCGTCTGGGTGAAGGTGCCCTCCTTCTCCACGTGCGACGCCGCCGGCAGGAAGAACACCTCCGTGCGGCACTCCTGCGGCACGATCTCGCCGGTGGCCACCTCCGGCCCGTTCTGCCAGAACGTGGCACTCTCGATCATGAACAGGTCGCGGACCACCAGCCAGTCGAGGTTGGCCATGCCCAGGCGCTGCGCCCGGCCGTGCGCCGAGCCGACCGCCGGGTTCTGCCCGAGCAGAAAGTAGCCCTTCACCTTGCCGTCGATCATGTTCAGCACCTGCTGGTAGGTGCCGTGGTCACCGGTCATCCGCGGCAGGTAGCCGTAGCAGAAGTCGTTCTCCGGCGTCGCCGCGTCACCCCAGTACGCCTTCAGCAGGCTCGCCGCGTACGCCCGGGCGTTGCCCCAGAAGCCCTTCTGGCCGGGGTGCCGGATGCTGTCCACCCACGCGTCGAACGTCGGGTGGTCGGCGTGGTGCGGCATCGGCAGGTAGCCGGGCAGCAGGTTGTACAGCGTCGGGATGTCCGTCGACCCCTGGATGGAGGCGTGCCCGCGCAGGGCGAGGATCCCCCCGCCCGGCCGGCCCATGTTGCCGAGCAGCAGCTGGATGATCGCGCCCGTGCGGATGTACTGCACTCCCACGCTGTGCTGCGTCCAGCCCACCGAGTAGATCAGGCAGCCCGTGCGCTCCCGGCCCGAGTTCTCCGTCCACGCCCGGGCCAGCTCCAGGAACCTCTCCTGCGGGATGCCGCAGACGCGCTCCACCATCTCCGGGGTGTACCGGGCGAAGTGCCGCTTGAGGATCTGGTAGACGCAGCGCGGGTGCTGCAGCGTCTCGTCGCGCTGCGTCGCGCCGCCGACCGGGGCGCCGTGCGACTCGTGCTGGAGACCGGCCGCGCTGTCGCGCTCCTTGCCGGTGTGTCCGCTGCCCGAGTCGGTCTCGTGGCCCGCGTACTGCCAGCTGTCCTGCACGTAGCTGCCGGTCTCCGGATCGAACCCGGAGAAGAAGCCGTCGCCGTCCTCCGTGTCACCGAACCGCTCGCTGACGATCGTCGCCGCGTTCGTGTACGCGAGCACGTACTCCCGGAAGTCCAGCTCGTTGGTCAGGATGTAGTTGACGACGCCGCCGAGCAGCGCGATGTCCGACCCGGCGCGGATCGGCAGGTAGGTGTCCGCGACGGCGCTGGTCCGCGTGAACCGCGGGTCGACGTGGAAGACCCGGGCGCCGCGCCGCTTGGCCTCCATCACCCACTGGAAGCCCACCGGGTGGGCCTCGGCCATGTTCGAGCCCTGGATGACGATGACGTCAGCGTTGGCGACGTCCTGCTGGAAGTCCGTCGCACCACCGCGACCGAAGCTGGCCCCCAGACCGGGGACGGTGGCGGAGTGTCAAATGCGGGCCTGGTTCTCGATCTGGAGGGCCCCCATCGCCGTGAACAGCTTCTTGATGAGGTAGTTCTCCTCGTTGTCCAGCGTCGCCCCACCCAGGCTGGAGATGCCCAGCGTCCGGTTGAGCGGCCGGCCGTCGCCGTCCACGTCCTCCCAGGTCTCCTCGCGCGCCGCGAGGATCCGGTCGGCGATCATGTCCAGGGCGACGTCGAGGTCCAGGTCCTCCCACTCGGTCGCGTACGGCCGGCGGTAGCGCACCGTCGTCTCCCGCAGCGGGCTGGTGACGAGGCTCCTGCTGGCCGAACCCTTCGGGCAGAGGCGTCCCCGCGAGATCGGGCTGTCCGGGTCGCCCTCGATCTGGGTGACCCGTCCGCCGGAGTGGAACACCCGCTGTCCGCAGCCCACCGCGCAGTACGGGCACACCGAACGCGCGACGCCGTCGGCGGTCTCCGTGCGGGCGGTGAGGTCGGCCGAGCGGGCCGACTGCGCGGCAGCACCCCGGCCCAACGGGTCGGCGCCGGTGAGCTGCCGGTAGACCGGCCAGCCCTCGATGAAGGTCCGCAGACCCATCGCGCCACCTCCCCCCGGCCCCGAACGCCGACCCCTCGAACATAGGGCAGCCGCCCGGAGTCCGCGAGTCAAAAGTACGGAGACAGTGCCGCCCCGGGGCCCTGACGGGCACCGGGGCGGCACGAGGTGTCGGTGTGCAGGTCGCCTCTCGGCGAGTGGCACGGCGCGGCTCCAGCCGAACGGTATTCCGCGACGGCGATTTAGGTGAGGCCCGGGGACACTGGACACACCGACACCCGACTCAACACGCTACCCCGACTCCGCCTTCCCCACCCCCACGTGACGGACACCACGCCCGACCGCCGTCAGCGGACGCCGTCGCGGTCACGCGACGAGGGCGCGTCGGACCAGGCACTGCGGTAGAGCGTGCCGCGGCCGGCGGGGTCGGGCACGCCGTGCGGCCCGACGGGTGGCGTCTCCGGTTCCACGGGGACGGCGGCCGCGCGGCGGGTCCGGATGATCCGGGACACCACGAACCAGCCGACAGCCGCCACGACCGCGAGGATGACGACGTTCTGGAGCACGCCCACGTACCCCTCGACGAGGTGCCAGTTGTCCCCGAGCAGGTACCCGGCCATCACGAACGTGCTGTTCCAGATCAGGCTGCCCAACGTGGTGTAGACGACGAACGTCCGCACCGGCATCCGCTCCACCCCGGCGGGGATGGAGATGAGACTCCGGAAGATCGGGATCATCCGCCCGAAGAACACCGCCTTGGTGCCGTGCCGCAGGAACCACTCCTCCGTGCGGTCGACGTCGGTGAGCTTCACCAGCGGCAGCCGCTCGACGATCGCCCGCACCCGCTCCCGGCCCAGCGCCGCGCCGATCCAGTACAGGGCGAGGGCGCCGACCAGCGATCCGAGCGTGGTCCAGAAGATCGCGCTCACCACGCTCATCCGGCCCTGGCCGGCGACGAAGCCAGCGAGCGGAAGGATCACCTCGCTGGGGATCGGGGGGAAGAGGTTCTCCAGGGCGACGGCCAGGCCCGCGCCGGGTCCGCCGAGCCGCTCGACCAGATCGGTGACGTAGCCGACCAGGCCGTCCTGCGGCGGAGCGGCCTCCCCCGTGGTGGTGCCGGCGGCGAGCAGGACGTGCGCGGTGCGAGACATGGGCTACACGCTACGAACCGTTCCTGAGAGCCCGCCACGAGGCCCACCGCCTATGCTGCGGGTCGTCGCGGGGAGAGGAGCCGACGGTGCGTACGTCGTTGCGGATCGCCGTCGCCCAGCCACCGTGCCGGGCGTACGACGTCGCCGCGAACGCGGCCCACCACGCCGCCGCGGTCCGGGCGGCCGGCGCCCGGGTGGTGGTGTTCCCCGAGCTGTCTCTGACCGCGTACGAGCTGGACGCGCCCGTGGTCGCCGAGGACGCTCCGCGGTGGGCGGCGCTGGTGGCGGCGTGCGCCGACTCCGGCAGGCTCGCGCTGGCCGGCGCACCGGTGCGCGGCGCCCACATCGCGACGCTCGCCGTGGACGGCGCCGGAGCGCGGGTGGCGTACCGGAAGATGTTCCTCGGTGGCGCGGAGCCCGGCCGCTTCTCCCCCGGCGAGGCCCCGGCGGTGCTCGACGTCGACGGTTGGCGGCTCGGCCTGGCGATCTGCAAGGACACCGGCGTGCCGGAGCAGGCGGCGCGGACGATCACGCCCGGCGTCGACGTGTACGTGGCGTCGATGGTCGACCTGGCCCGGGACGCGGCGGTCCAGGACGAGCGGGCGCGCCGGATCGCCACCACACGCGGGGTGCACGTGGCGGTGGCGAGCTGCGCCGGGC
>NZ_JBFAMU010000285.1:0-6271 GCF_040656655.1 Micromonospora sp. NPDC049799 | reverse complement strand
ACGCGGGCCCCGGTCGCCACGGTCACGCGCGGGCGGACGCTCGCCACCCTCGGCCTCGCCGGCGGCCGGCGCCTCGGCGCCCTCCGGGCGGACCTTGTCCAGGTAGATCTTGCCGCGGGCGTCGATGTCCGCGATCTCCACCTCGACCTTGTCGCCGACGTTGAGGAAGTCCTCGACCTTCTCGACCCGCTTGCCGTCGCCCACCTTGGAGATGTGCAGCAGGCCGTCACGGCCCGGGAGCAGCGAGATGAACGCGCCGAACGCGGCGGTCTTGACCACCGTGCCGAGGAACCGCTCCCCCGCCTTCGGCAGGGTCGGGTTGGCGATGCCGTTGATCCGGTCGACCGCCGCCTGGGCGGACGGCCCGTTGGTGGCACCGACGTAGATCGTGCCGTCGTCCTCGATGGAGATCTCGGCGCCGGTCTCGTCCTGGATGGCGTTGATGGTCTGGCCCTTCGGGCCGATCACCATGCCGATCTTGTCCACCGGGATCTTGACGGTGGTGACCCGCGGCGCGTACTCCGACATCTCGGCCGGGGACTCGATCGCCGCCTGCATCACGTCGAGGATCGTCTGCCGGGCCTCGTTCGCCTGCTGCAGCGCGGCGGCCAGCACGTCCGACGGGATGCCGTTGAGCTTGGTGTCGAGCTGGAGCGCGGTCACGAAGTCCCGCGTGCCGGCGACCTTGAAGTCCATGTCACCGAACGCGTCCTCGGCACCGAGGATGTCGGTCAGCGTCACGTACTGGGTCTTGCCGTCCACCTCGTCGGAGATGAGGCCCATGGCGATGCCGGCGACCGACGCCTTCAGCGGCACACCGGCGCTGAGCAGGCCCAGCGTCGAGGCGCAGACCGAACCCATCGAGGTGGAACCGTTGGAGCCGAGCGCCTCGGAGACCTGGCGGATGGCGTACGGGAACTCCTCGCGCGAGGGCAGCACGGGGATCAGCGCCCGCTCCGCGAGGGCACCGTGGCCGATCTCGCGCCGCTTCGGCGAACCCACGCGGCCGGTCTCACCGGTGGAATACGGCGGGAAGTTGTAGTTGTGCATGTAGCGCTTGCGGTTCTCCGGAGAGAGGGTGTCGACCATCTGCTCCATGCGCAGCATGTTGAGCGTGGTGACGCCCAGGATCTGGGTCTCGCCCCGCTCGAACAGCGCCGAGCCGTGCACCCGCGGCAGCACGCCGACCTCGGCGGTCAGCGGGCGGATGTCGCGCGGGCCGCGGCCGTCGATCCGGACCTGCTCGCGCAGCACCCGGTTGCGGACCTCGGACTTGGTCAGCGACCGGAACGCCGCGGACAGCTCCTTCTCGCGGCCCTCGAAGCGCGAACCCAGCTCCTCGACGACCTTGGCCTTGACCCGGTCGAGAGCCTCCTCGCGGTCCGCCTTACCGGCGATCTTGAGGGCCTCGGCGACCTCGGCGCGGGCGACGTCGGCCACCGCGTCGTACACGTCGTCCTGGTAGTCCAGGAAGACCGGGAACTCGGCGACCGGCTTGGCGGCCACCTCGGCCAGCTCGCTCTGCGCGCGGCACAGCTCGCGGATTGCCGGCTTGGCGGCCTCCAGGCCGCTGGCGACGATCTCCTCGGTCGGCGCGGTGGCGCCACCGGCGATCAGCGTCACGGCGTTCGGGGTCGCCTCGGCCTCGACCATCATGATCGCGACGTCGCCGTCGTCGAGGGCGCGGCCGGCGACGACCATGTCGAAGGTGGCCCGGGCCAGCTCCTCCAGGGTCGGGAAGGCCACCCACTGGCCGTCGATGTGCGCGACCCGGGTCGCCCCGATCGGGCCGGAGAACGGCAGGCCGGACAGCTTGGTCGACATGGAGGCGGCGTTGATGGCCACCACGTCGTACGGGTGCTGCGGGTCGAGCGCGAGGATGGTCTCGACGACCTGGACCTCGTTGCGCAGGCCCTTGACGAACGACGGGCGCAGCGGCCGGTCGATCAGGCGGCAGGTGAGGATCGCGTCCTCGCTGGGCCGGCCCTCACGGCGGAAGAACGAGCCGGGGATCCGGCCCGCGGCGTACATCCGCTCCTCGACGTCGACGGTCAGCGGGAAGAAGTCGAACTGCTCCTTCGGCTGCTTGCCGGCGGTGGTGGCGGAGAGGACGACCGTCTCGCCGAGCTGGGCGATGACGGAGCCGGCGGCCTGACGGGCGAGCCGGCCGGTGGAGAAGGTGATCTCACGGGTGCCGAAGGACCCGTTGTCGATCACGGCGGTGCGGGATTCGGTGCCGAGGTTGCTCTCGGTCATCTGCGGTAGTGCTCCTTCGCGTCGTGGGCCCACGACGGGGGAACTGCTCAGACGGCCGGTCTTCGATCGAAGCGCCCGGGTGGCCGGCGAGGTGCCGGGGTGCCCGGGGGCCACTACCGGAGACCGGTACGCTGACCGGCTCCCGTTTCGGGTGGTCGCGCGGCCCGTGGTTGTTTCCTGTGTAACACCGGAACGGGGGAGCGGCCCGCTGGCCACTCCCCCGTCACGTCATCGGCGCAGGCCGAGCCGCTCGATGAGCGACCGGTAGCGGTTGATGTCCTTCTTCTGGACGTAGTTGAGCAGCCGACGGCGACGGCCGACCAGCAGCAGCAGCCCACGACGGCTGTGGTGGTCGTGCTTGTGCACCTTCAGGTGCTCGGTGAGCTCGGCGATCCGCTTGGTGAGGACCGCGACCTGCACCTCCGGCGAACCGGTGTCGCCCTCGGCGGTCGCGTACTCCGCGCGGATCGTGGCCTTGGCTTCCTGGTCGAGCGCCATGTTCTCCCTGTTTCGGTGGGTTGTCCAGTGGTGTCCGTCGTGTCGGGCTTTCGCACCGGAGAAACGGACCGGTTCCTCGCACCCGCGGCGTCGTGCAGGCACGCGAGGCACCACGTCGGTCAGCCGACGTCTCCACCACACTACCAGCACGTCCGGATCGTCCGTACCAGGCCGGCGCAGACCGGCGCCGGGACCGCTCAGGCCAGCGCCCGCCGGGTCCGCTCGACGTCCAGGCGGATCTGGGCGACCAACGGCTCGACCCCCTCGTAGCGGACCTGCCCGCGCAGGTGCGCCACGAAGTCCAGGGCCAGCCGCTCGCCGTAGAGGTCGCCGTCGAAGTCGAGCACGTACGCCTCGACCCGCCGCTCCCGCCCGGAGAAGGTGGGGTTGGTGCCGATCGACACGGCCGCCATCAGTGGCTCGGGCCGCCCCCGGCGCACCAGGCGGGCCGCGTAGATGCCGTCGGCGGGCACCGCCGCGTACCGGTGGCAGAGCAGGTTCGCGGTGGGGAAGCCCAGCTCCCGCCCGCGCTGGTCGCCCCGGACCACGACTCCCTCCAGGCGGTGCGGCCGGCCCAGCGCGGCGGCCGCCGCCCCCACGTCGCCCGCGTCGACGCAGGAGCGGATGTACGTGGAGGAGAAGACGGTCCCCGCCTCGGCGACCAGGGGCGCGCCCTCGACGCCGAAGCCGAACGTGCGGCCGAGCCGTTCCAGCAGCGCGACGTCGCCGGCCGCCTTGTGACCGAAGCGGAAGTTGCCCCCCACGACGACCCCGGCGGCGTGCAGGTGCTCGACGAGGATGTCGTGCACGAACGCCTCGGCGGGCAGCCGGGAGAACTCGGGAGTGAACGGCACCACGCAGAGCACGTCGACGCCGAGCGCCTCGATCAGCTCCGCCTTGCGGGCCGGCTCGGTGAGCACGGCCGGGTGCGAGCCGGGACGGACCACCTCGGCCGGGTGCGGGTCGAAGGTGACCACCACGGACTGGACGCCCAGCTCGCGGGCCCGCGCCACGGTGTGCCCGATGGTCGCCTGGTGCCCCTTGTGCACGCCGTCGAAGACGCCGATGGTGACGACGGACCGCCCCCAGCCGCCGGGCGCCGCGTCGTACCCCCGCCACCGCTGCATTGCTCTCCTCCCCTGCTCCCCCGCCGGCCGTCGACGGGCCGGCGGTGACGACACCCGAGCCCGGCCGTCAGGCCGGAGCGAGCACGATCTCCGCGCGGGCCCGACCGCCCCGCTCGCTGACGATAGCGAGCAGCCCACCGGCCGGGTCGTACACCGCATACGGCCCGGCGATCCCCACCGGGTCGAGCGGCCCGCCGTGCGACAGCGTCGCGGCCTCGGCGGCGTCGGCGTCGCGACGCGGGAAGAACCGGTCGGCCGCCGCGGCGAGCGGCAGGTTGACCACCTCCGGCGCGCGGGACTCCAGGTCGTCGAGGGTGGCGGCCTCCGCGAGGGTGAAGCCCCCCACCGCGGTACGCCGCAGTGCGGTCAGGTGGCCCCCGACGCCGAGCGCCAGGCCGGCGTCCCGAGCGAGGGCCCGGATGTACGTCCCGGACGAGCAGGTCACGTCGACATCCACGTCGACCACGTCGGGCTGGTCCCGGCGGATCGCCAGCACGTCCAGCCGGGAGACGGTGACCCGGCGGGCGGGCAGCTCGACGCTCTCGCCCTCGCGGACCCGCTTGTACGCCCGCTGGCCGTCGATCTTGATCGCGCTGACCGCGCTGGGCACCTGGTCGATCTCGCCGGTGAGGGCGGCGAACGCGGCGTGGACCGCCTCGTCGGTCACCGTTCCGGCGGGCGTGGTGGCGATGACGTCACCCTCGGCGTCGTCGGTGACGGTGGCCTGCCCCAGGCGGACGGTGGCGGTGTAGCTCTTTCCGGCGCCGATCACGTACGTCAGCAGGCGGGTGGCCCGCCCGACGCCGATCACCAGCACCCCGGTGGCCATCGGGTCGAGCGTGCCGCCGTGGCCCACCCGGCGGGTACGCGCCAGCCGGCGGATCCGCGCCACCACGTCGTGCGACGTCATGCCGCCCGGCTTGTCCACCACGATCAGACCGTCAGTGCTCACGACCGCCAAGCCTGCCAGACCGCCGCACGCCGACCCGCCCCGGTACGCCCGGAGAAAACGGGGCGGCGCGTCTCGCGCGGCGCTGCGACGATGTCCGTGACGACGTCCGTCGGTACGCCGGGCGTCCGGACCACGGGGAGACATCGATGCGACAGACCCGCGACAGCCACACCGGCGCGGCCAGCGACGGCCGGCCCTGGCAGCGCACCCCGCAGCAGCCGTCCGCCCTGCCGGACTGGATGCGCGACCCGCCGCCTCCGCGCCGAACCCTCGGCGTGCGGGTCGCGGAAACCGTCGAGGCACTGCCCGGCGCGCGCCGGCTGCGCGAGCGCTGGTGGGCCTGGCAGCAGCGGCAGAAGCTCTACCAGCGCTACCCCAACACCGTGAAGATCGTGGCCTTCTTCGTCTGCTGGGCGATCGCGCTGTTCCTCGTGCTCGCCGTCTACGGGCTCCAGCAGATGGCCTGACCGGTGCCGGCGGCGGGCGGTCTCCGGTCAGGCGCGGACCGCGCCGACCACCGCCCAGCCGCCGGAGCGGAGCCGCAGCAGCAACGCGACCAGGCGGATCACCACGAAGAGCGTGAGCCCGGCCCAGATGCCGCCGAGCCCCAGGTCGAGCCCGTACGCCAGCCAGATCGCCGGCAGGAACCCGCCCAGGGCCGCGACGATCGTGAGGTTGCGCAGGTAGCGCACGTCCCCGGCGCCGATCAGCACCCCGTCGAGGGCGAATACCACACCGGCCAGCGGGAGCATCCCGACGAACCACGGCCACGCCACCATGGCCTGCTCGCGTACCTGCGGATCGGAGCTGAACCAACCGGGGACGACACCGGCGCCCGCGGCGACGAGGAGGGCGAACGCGGTGCCACAGACGCCACCGAGCAGGCCGATCCGGCGAGCCAGGGCGCGCGCCCCGATGTCGTCGCCGGCGCCCAGCGCGGCGCCGACCAGCGCCTGGGCGGCGATGGCGAGAGCGTCGAGCACCAGGGCGGCGAAGAAGAACAGTTGCACGGCGATCTGGTGGGCGCCGACCGCGGCGGCGCCGAAGCGCGCGGCGACGGCGGTGGCGGAGAGGAAGCTGGCCTGGAAGGCGACGCCGCGGATCAGCAGGTCGCGGCTGAGCACGAGCTGCTGCCGGATCACCGTCGGGCGGGGGCGCAGGGCGACCCGCTCGGCGGCCAGCGCGCTGACGAAGAGCACGCCGGAGAGCGTCTGGGCGGTCACGTTGGCCACGGCCGAACCGACCAGGCCGAGACCGGCCGGGTAGACCAGCAGCGGGCAGAGCAGCGCGGAGAGCAGGTTGGGCCCGAGGACGTACCACAGGGGCCGCCGCGTGTCCTGGATCTCGTCCGGCGGCGGCAGGGGTGTCTCCTCGTCGGACTCGATCACGGACACGGGCTCCTCCTCGTCGGCCGCCGCGGCCGGGGACGCTGCCGCCG
>NZ_JBFAMU010000284.1:0-6291 GCF_040656655.1 Micromonospora sp. NPDC049799 | reverse complement strand
GCCCTGCGCCGGCTGCTGCCCTGGTCGGCGGCGGCCCGCCTGGACGAGCTGGCGCCCGAGCGGATCACCGTGCCCAGCGGGTCCCGGGTCCGGGTCGACTACGCCGATCCGGACGCGCCGGTGCTCGCGGTGAAGCTCCAGGAGACCTTCGGCTGGCGGGAGGCGCCCCGGGTGGGCGACGGCCGCGTACCGGTGCTGCTGCACCTGCTCTCCCCCGCCGGCCGGCCGGTCGCGGTGACCGCCGACCTGGCGTCGTTCTGGCGCACCGGCTATCCGCAGGTGCGCGCCGAGCTGCGCGGACGCTACCCCCGCCACCCCTGGCCGGAGGACCCGACGGACGCGGTGCCGACCCGGCACGCGACGCCGCGACGCCGCTGAGGAACGTGGGTCACTCCTCGACGACGTCGGCGATCACGGCGGTGATGTTGTCCGGGCCGCCGGCCCGCAGCGCCAGGTCGATGAGCTTGCGGACGCACTCGCCGGCCTGCGGGTGGGCGGCGAGCACCTCGGTGAGGGTGTCCGGGCGGACGACGTTGGACAGGCCGTCGCTGCACAGCAGCCACCGGTCGCCGGCCCGGGGCACCATCGTGGCGTAGGACGGGTTGACGTCGTCGCCCTGCAACGCCTGGGTCACCACGGCCCGCCGGGGATGGCTGCTCGCCTGGTCGGCGGTGATGACCCCTTGGTCGACGAGCATCTGCACGAACGTGTCGTCGCGGGTGACCTGCTTCAGCACCCCCTCCCGGTACAGGTAGGCGCGGGAGTCGCCGACATGGGCCAGAGCCAGGCAGGTGCCCGTGCGGGCGAAGAGCAGGGCGGTCAGGGTGGTGCCCATGCCCTGCCGCTCGGGGTCCTCGGCGACCGCCTGGCGGATGCGCGCGCCGGCCTGCTGGATGGCGCTCTGCAGCGCGGCGACGAGAGCGTCCTCCGGGGTCTCCACGTCCAGCGGAGCGACCGTGTCGATCGCGATGGCGCTGGCCAGGTCTCCGGCCGCCATCCCGCCCATGCCGTCGGCGACGGCGACGAGCCAGGTTCCGGCGTGCAGGGCGTCCTGGTTGCCACTGCGGATCAGCCCACGGTCGCTCGTTCCCACGGAACGCAGCTTCAGGGTCATGGGAGGCAGCCTGCCAGGCGGAGGGTCGAGTTGTCTCTAGGAGATCACGACCGAGCCCGCCGGGCGCGGCGAATCTCACTGTGGACCGACCACGATTTCATCAGACCTGGTCGATTGACAGGGGCTCCGGGCACTGGGAACATCGGGGCGACACCTGGGAGCGCTCCCAGGTATCGGTCCCCACCAGCAAAGCCACCACCAGCGCCTCACCCGTCCCGGAAGGACTACCCGTGACGTCATCCCGACGCCGCCTCGCGGTGCTCGCCGCGGCGACCGCCGTCGCTCTGACCGGCGCCAGCGCCGGCTCGGCGTACGCCGAGCCACCCCCCGACGCCCCCGAGCAGATCGACAACGGCGACTTCAGCGAAGGGGTCGCCCCCTGGTTCTCGTACGGCACCGGCCCGCTCGCGGTCACCGACGGCCGGCTCTGCACCACCGTCCCCGGCGGCCTGGCCAACCCGTGGGACGCCGGGATCGGGCAGGACGGCGTGCCGCTGGTCGCCGGCGCCGAGTACACCCTCGGCTTCGACGTCTCCGCCACCCCCGGCTCGGCCGTCAAGGCCGTCCTGCAACTCGGCAGCGCCCCCTACACGACGTACGCCAGCGTCGACGCGACCGCCACCGGCACCGCCCAGCGGTTCGAGCAGACCTTCACCGTGCCGGCCGACAACCCCAGCGCCCAGCTGATCTTCCAGGTCGGTGGGAACGCCGCCGAGCAGACCCTCTGCCTGGACGACGTGTCCCTGCGCGGCGGCGACCCGCCCGAGCCGTACGTGCCGGACACCGGGCCCCGCGTGCGGGTCAACCAGGTCGGCTACCTGCCCGGCGGGCCGAAGAACGCCACCGTCGTCACCGAGGCGACCGAGGCGCTGCCCTGGCAGCTCCGCTCCGCCTCCGGCGACGTGGTGGCCAGCGGCACCAGCACCCCGCGCGGCGAGGACGAGGCCTCCGGCCAGACCGTGCACTCCATCGACTTCTCGTCGTACCGGACCCCGGGCGCGGGGCTGACCCTGGTCGCCGACGGCGAGACCAGCCACCCATTCGACATCTCCGGCACCCTCTACGACCAGCTCCGGTCCGACGCCCTGCAGTTCTTCTACGCCCAGCGCAGCGGCATCGCCATCGACGGGGACCTGATCGGCGACGAGTACGCCCGCCCCGCCGGCCACCTCGGCGTGGCCCCCAACCAGGGCGACACGTCGGTGCCCTGCCAGCCCGGCGTCTGCGACTACTCGCTGGACGTGCGCGGCGGCTGGTACGACGCCGGCGACCACGGCAAGTACGTCGTCAACGGCGGCATCGCCACCTACCAACTGCTGAACACGTTCGAGCGCACCAAGACGGCGGCCACCGCGGACAGCGGCGCGGCGCTGGGCGACAACACCCTGCGGGTGCCCGAGCGCGGCAACGGCGTGCCGGACATCCTCGACGAGGCACGCTGGGAGCTGGAGTTCCTGCTGCGCATGCAGGTACCGACCGGCAAGCCGCTCGCCGGGATGGCCCACCACAAGATCCACGACCGGCAGTGGACCGGACTGCCGCTGCAACCCCAGGACGACCCGCAGCCGCGCGAGCTGCACCCGCCGTCCACCGCGGCCACCCTCAACCTGGCCGCCGTCGCCGCGCAGTGCGCACGGCTCTTCGCCCCCTACGACGCGGCCTTCGCGGGCCGCTGCGCCACCGCGGCGAAGACGGCCTACGCCGCGGCCAAGGCCAACCCGCAGCGGTACGCCAGCCCGACCGACAGCACCGGCGGCGGCGCGTACGACGACACGACCGTGACCGACGAGTTCTACTGGGCGGCGGTCGAGCTGTACCTGACCACCGGTTCCCGGGCCTACCTCACGGACCTCAGCGCGTCTCCGCACCACACCGGTGACGTGTTCGACCCGCGTGGCTTCGGCTGGCAGGGCGTCGCGGCGCTGGGCCGCCTCGACCTGGCCACCGTGCCGAACGGGCTGCCGGCCGCCGAACTGGCCCGCATCCGGGCCTCGGTCACCGCCGCCGCCGACGACTACCTGGCCGAGCTGGCCGGGCAGGCGTACGGGCTGCCGATGCCCGGTGACGCCGGCAGCTACTTCTGGGGCGGCAACAGCAACGTCATCAACAACGCGGTCGTGCTGGCCACCGCGTTCGACCTGACCGCCGACCCGAGGTACCGGGACGGGGCGGTGCAGGCGATGGACTACATCCTCGGCCGCAACGCCCTCAACATCTCGTACGTCACCGGGTGGGGCGAGCACGCGGCGGAGAACCAGCACAGCCGGATCTTCGCCCACCAGCTCGACCCGGCCCTGCCGAAGCCGCCCGCCGGCTCCCTCGCCGGTGGCCCGAACGCCGCCCTCCAGGACCCGTTCGCGCAGCAGTTGCTGGCCGGTTGCGAGCCGATGTTCTGCTACGTCGACGACATCAACTCGTACGCCACCAACGAGGTCGCGATCAACTGGAACTCGGCGCTGACCTGGATCGCGTCGTTCCTGGCCGACCAGGGCGACTCCGGCGCGGTACCGGCGCCGACCTGCGCGGTGACGTACACCAACCACGGCAGTTGGCCGGGCGGCTTCACCAGCCAGGTGAGCATCCGCAACACCGGCACCGCCGCCGTCTCCGGTTGGACGGCCCGGTTCGCCTTCACCGGCGACCAGAAGGTGACCAAGGCCTGGTCGGCGACGGTGACCCAGTCCGGCGCGACGGTGTCGGCGAAGAACCTGTCCTGGAACGCCACGATCGCACCCGGTGCCACGGTGACCTTCGGCTTCAACGGGACCACGGCCAGCGGGGCCAACCCCGTGCCGGGCCTGGTCACCCTGAACGGCGGCGCCTGCGCGTCCTGATCCCGCTCCCGCGGCCCATGATCGCGCTGGAACCCGGAAGTAGTGGCCTCGCGCACGCGGCGAGGCCACTACTTCCCCGATCGAGCACGATCATGGTGATCTGGGAGGAGCGGCCTCCCGGGCGCGGGAACACGGGAGGCCGCTCGTCCGTCCGGTGGTGCTCGCGTCACCACCGTCGTGCGGAATCAAGCGTGCGTGCGGCGGGTGGCCTTCCAGCTCCCGGAGGCCACCCGGACCGCGCTCAGCCGCACCAGGCGAACAGCCCCGGGTTGGTGGTGTGCAGCTTGACCACTGTGCCCAGGGACAGGTACGAACCGGCCGGCAGCTCGGCGAAGATCGGACCGTTCACCGGGTCGGCCAGGGTGGAGTAGTCCACCTCGCGCTGCGCGGCGGCCTCCAGCAGGCCGAGGCTCTTCAGCGTGCCCAGACCGGCCTGCACGCAGGCCGCGCCCTCGTTGCGCGGGGCGGCCGACGCCGGACCGGCGACCGCCAGGCTGGCCACGAGTGCGGCAGCGGCCACGCCGCCCACCGTCATCGTCTTCCTCATCGTTGTCCCTCTCCTCGGTGACTCGGGTGTTCCTGGAGAGGGGTTCGCCGCGCACACCGCTGCCGGATGCACCAGGGCGCAACTTCGTCCGATATGTTTCGCCCCGAGTCCGCGCCACCACTCGGGTCTCGGGTCCCAGCCCCAAGGGCGAGCCCAGGCAAGAAATCGGCCGTCCAGCCCGCGGGCGGGCGTCGCCGTAAAGCTGGCCGAGCTGGCCCGCCGCCCGGCCGTTCGGGCCGACAACGTCGGGGAAGTTGTCCCCTCCCCTGCACCGGAGCCAGCATCTTCCTCGAAGTTGTCGCCGTGAGCAGGCAACCACTCGTCGGTCACCGCACCCTGGCACCGTGCTCCTACCATCGCCGGCGTGGACGAGCGGGTATGGATCCCCATCGTGGCCGTGGCGGTGATGCCGGCGGTGATTCTCGCCGGCACGGTGCGGGCGGTGCGCCGGCACCGCCGGGCCGGGGCCGGGGGGCCGGATGTGTCGCGCTGCGCGCCGCCCGCCGCGCCATCCGGCAGAGCCGGCAGGACCAGCGCCGCCGCCGGCACACCAGGATCAGGGGCAGGGGGTACGGCGGCGATGACAGCCAGGGCTACAACGCCGGTGTGTCCAGCGAATCCGGCGGGATGCCCTGACCGGCCCACGCCCGGTCGGCGGTCAGCGCCTTGACGAACACCTGCTCGCTCTTCACCCGACGGTAGCCGCGTCTGGCGTAGAAGCGGTGCGCCGCGGCCCGCTCGCTGCCGGAGAGCACCTGAGCACTGCCCAGGCCCCGGTCCAGCGCCCAGCGTTCGGCGGCATCCACCAGAACGCCACCGACCCCGCGCCCTCGCCAGTCGCGGGAGACGGCGAGGCCGACGATCTCCAGCCGCTCGCCGTGCACCAGGCTCAGGCCGTGGCGGGCCTGCAGCCAGCCGGTGAGGCGCTCCCCGTCGGTGGCGACCAGGACGACGTGTCCGGCCGGCAGGCCGGCGATCCGATCGCGTACGTCGTCGGTTTCCGTCGCGTAGCCCAGCTCGCCGATCAGTCCGGTGACGGCCGGTGCGTCCTCCGGTCGTGCCCTCCGTACCAGCGTCATCCGGTCCTCCACTGTGATCGGCGTCGCCCCCGTCGGGCACCCTACGCCCGGCCCGCCGCTCCTAGGGTCGATAGGTGTCCACCGCCGTCGATCCCGCACCGGAGTGAGCCGCTGGTCGGCGGTGTCGCCGATTCCGCCGCCCGGCCGGCTGCGCACCCTCGCCCTGGCCACTCTGGCCAACACGGTCGGCTCCGGGCTGTGGGTCGCCGGGTCGGCGCTCTACCTCACCCGGGTCGTCGGGCTGAGCCCGGCGCGGGTGGGGGTGGCGCTCACCGTCGCCGGCCTGGTCGGGCTCACCGCCAGCGTGCCGCTGGGCCGCCTGGCCGACCGGCGCGACCCACGCACCGTGCGGGCCGTCGTGCAGGTCCTGCAGGCCGGGGTCGCCGCGTCGTACCTGCTGGTGGACTCGTTCACCCTCCTCGTCGCGGTGGCGGTGGCGGACGCGCTGCTGGTGTCGGGCAACCTGGCCGTACGGGCCGCGCTGATCGCCGCCGTCGCCGGACCGGAGGGGCGGGTGCAGGCCTTCGCCACCCTGCGGGCGGTCGCGAACCTGGGCATCGCGGTCGGCGCCGGCCTCGCCGGGATCGCGCTGGCGGCGGACACGCCCTGGGCGTACCGGCTGCTGGTCGCCGGGAACGCCGCGACCTATCTGGTGTCGGCGGCGCTGATCCTGCGGCTGCCCGCGTACCCGCCGGGGCGCCCGGCCGGCGACGCACC
>NZ_JBFAMU010000283.1:0-6344 GCF_040656655.1 Micromonospora sp. NPDC049799 | reverse complement strand
CCCCGGCGCGAAGGGGCGCGGTCGTACCCGGTCCACCGCACCACCGCGCCCGCGTACCGGCCAGGCCGCGCCCGCCGGCGCGCCCGCCGCGGGTGAGATCTGGTGGGCCGACGTCCCGTACGCCGACGGCAGCGGCTCGAAGGTGCGGCCCTGCCTGGTGCTGCGGGTCGATCCGCGGGGCGCCGACGTCCTGAAGATCACCAGTCAGGACAAGAGCGACCGGGACGACCACGTGCGCATCCCGACCCGCGAGTGGGACCCGGACGCCGACCATGACAGCTTCGTCAACCTGGGCGAGCCCGTCCACATCCCCCTGGCCGACTTCTCCAACCACGTCGGCACCTGCGCCCCCGCCCTCTGGCGCGAGATCCGCCGTCTCCCCCACCTCCCCACCGCCTGACCCCCCGGCCCCGCCCCGACCCCTCCCCGCCATGTTGATCAAGGGGTTTGCGCCACTTCGAAGATCAACCTTGACGCAAACCCCTTGATCAACGCCGCAGGGCCGGCGTCGACCGGGTCAGTCCCAGGTGTTGGAGAGGGTGGCGAGCTGGTCGGCGTACTCGATGCGGGTCGCCCACTCCGCCGGCCAGGCGGGCATGCCGTGCGCCGCGCCGACGAAGGCCCCGGCCAGGGCGGCGATCGAGTCGGAGTCGCCGGCGGTCGTGGCGGCGCGGGCCAGGGCGGTCACCGGGTCGTCGGCGTGCCGGACGGCGCAGTACAACGCCGTGGCCAGCGCCTCCTCCGCGATCCAGCCCTCGCCGGTGTGCCGGCACGGGTCGCCGCCGTCGTCGGGGCGGGACAGCGCGGCGTCGAGCCGGGCGAGCACGTCGAGGCACTCGTCCCAGCCCCGGGCGACGAAGTCCTCCGGCGTGGACGCCCCGGGCCGCTCCCACAGGTCGCCGAGCCAGTCCGCGCGGTAGACCCGACGCTGGTCGCGCGCCCGGTCCGTCAGCAGCCCCGGAACCTCCGCCAGGGCTGCGCCGTCGCGCACCAGCCGCACCGCGTACGCGGTCAGCTCGCTGGCCGCCAGGCCGGTCGGGTGACCGTGGGTCAGGCCGGCCTGGAGCTGGGCGAGCCCGGCGAGGGTGTCCAGGTCGACGTCGACCAGGCCCACCGGGGTCACGCGCATGTTCGCCCCGCAGCCCTTGGAGCCGGCGACCGTCGCCTCCTGCCAGCGCAGCCCCCGGCCCAGCTCGGCGCAGGCGCGCAGGCAGGTCATGCCCGGGGCGCGGTTGTTGTCCGGGCTGACCGCCCAGTCGAGGAACCGCTGCCGCAGCAGCGGCTCGACCACCTCGGGGGCGAGCACCGGCGCCTCGTGCAGCGCCCAGGCGACCGCGAGCGCCATCTGCGTGTCGTCGGTGACCAGCGCCGGATCGCCGGTGAGGTCACGCGGGCCGGCCGGGCCGTACCGCCGGACGATCTCGGCGACGGTCAGGAACTCGGTGTCCTTGCCGAGGGCGTCACCGTAGGCGAGGCCGAACAGCGAGCCGGCGGCCCGCCGGAACGAGGTGTCGATCATGCCCCGGATCATGCCGCCCGCCCGCAACCGCCGAAACCCCGGCCGGCCCGCGCGTCCCCTCCACCCCGTGCCGGAGCGGCCACACGACGGATCAGTCGACGTCGAAGACCAGACAGAACGGGTGACCGGCCGGGTCGGCGTAGACCCGGAAGTCCGCACCCCCACCGGGCAGCCGGCGGGCGCCCAGCGCCAGCACCTGCTTCTCGGCGGTCTCGACGTCGTCCACCTCGACGTCGAGATGGAACTGCTGGGGCACGCCCGGCTCGGGCCAGGTCGGCGGGCGGAGGGTGGGCGCCTTCTGGAAGGCGAGGCGGTGGCCGGAGCCGGAGATCACCACCCAGTCGTCGCCGCTGGTCCCCTCGGCGTCCAACGGCAGGCCGAGCACCTCGGAGTAGAACGTGGCGAGGGCCCGCGGGTCGGGGCAGTCGATCACCACGGAACGCAGGTGTCCAATCATGCCGGTCATCCTGCCCCGACCCGTACGACAGGAAACCGTTACCTTTCAGTGAGCAAACGTGGCTCATGATTGGCAGTCGTCCGTTGCCGGGCGACGTTGACCGGATGAACCGGTCTAGACGCTTCACGGCCCGCCGCCCCGCCTGCGGATGCAGGTCTTACGGGTCTTACGTAGGCTCCACGTCCTGTTTTTGCGTCGCCCGGCAACTCCAGGTCGACGTGCCGCACGAGCGCGGCGAGATTACGTGCCGCGTTGACGTCCCGGTCCAGGGACAGTCCGCACGCGGTGCAGTGGAGCATGCGCTCGGCCAGCGACAGCTTGGGTTTCAACGTCTTGCAGGCGGAGCACGTCTTGGAGCTGGGGTACCACCGGTCGGCGACGTACAGCGTGCTGCCGTACCAGCCGGTCTTGTAGCCGAGGTGCCGGCGCAGCGTCGCCGGGGCGGCGTCGGTCAGGGACCGGGCCAGCTTGCGGTTGCGGACCATCCCGGCCACGTGGAGGTCCTCCACGACGACCGTGGTGAACTGCTGCGCCAGGCGGGTGGTGAGCTGGTGCCACGAGTCGGCGCGGACGGCCGAGACTGTGGCGTGCAGTCGAGCCACCGCGTCCTGTGCCCGCTGCCACCGGTTCGACGCGGTCCGTTTGCGCCTGGCCTGCGGGGCGTAGGGGCCGATCCGCCGGGCCGCACGGCGCTGCGCCTTGCCGAGTTTCCTCAACGCGGCCTTGAACGGCGCCGGGTTCGGCACCATCTCGCCGGTGGACAGCACCGCCAGGTGCTTGATCCCGGCGTCCACCCCGACCACCCGGCCGGCCTTCGGCGCGTACGCCGGCCGTCCGACCGTGCGCCGGACGGCGACCTGGAACGAGCAGAACCACCTGCCGGCGGTCTCGGTGATCGTGGCGGACAGGATCGCCGCGGTGCCCGCCCCTACCCGGCGGGCCAGCTTGCGGGTCGACTCGTGGGTGCGGATGCGACCCAGCCGGGGCAGCACCACGTGCCGGTAGCTGGGGTCGACCCGGATCGCGCCGGTGGTGAACCGGGCCGACCTGCGACCGTGCTTCCTCTTGGTCCGGGGCCAGCCCATCCGGCGGCCCTTGCGGGCACCGGTACGCGAGGCGTGCCAGTTACCCAGCGCTGCGGACAGGTTCGCCAGGCCGGTGTTGAACGCCTCCTTGGAACACTCCGCCCACCACGGCGCCACCCACTGCTTGATCTCATTCCAGGTGCGCCGCAGGTCCGGCAGGGACCAGCCCTGCCACGGCGTCAGGTCGGTCTCGGCCACCCCGTAGCTGGCCTCGGCAGCCCGTTGCGTCTTCACCGCGCTGACCCGCCGCAGCATGTGGTTGTAGGCGAACCGGGCCGCGCCGGTGTTGCGGCGCAGACCGAGAACCTGGGCGTCACTCGGGTCGAGGGCGAACCGGTACGCCTGCACGGTCCAGCCGGCCGGCGGCTCGTACCGCTTCACGACTCGTCCTTGGCGGTGGCCGCGGCCACAGCGCGGCTGGCGCGGTTCGCCGCGGCCCGGCGGCCGTGCAGCCGGGCGCAGAGACTAGTGAGGATCTCCGTGACGTCCCGCACCAGGTCGTCGTCCACCTCGGCCGGGTCGGCGACCATCAGCCGGCGGCCCTGGGCGGCCAGCGCCGCCTCAACGTACTCGGCGCCGAACCGGGCGAACCGGTCCCGGTGCTCGACCACGATCGTCGTTACGGACGGGTCGCGCAGCAGCCCGAGGAACTTCTTACGTCGGCCGTTCAAGGCGGAGCCGACCTCGGTCACCACGCGGGAGACGGCCATGTTCTGCCCAGTGACCCAGGCGGCCACCCGGGCGACCTGCCGGTCAAGGTCGGCTCGCTGATTGACCGACGACACCCGGGCGTAGACAACCACCTGGCCCTGGGTGTCGTCACTGACAACGTCCACCATGATCGTCCCCGACGGAAGACGCCGAGCGGGTACCGGCATGGTTCCCTCGCGGAACCATCGGTACGCGGTCTGCGGGTGCACACCCTTACGGCGCGCCCACTCGGCAAGCTTCACAGAACGATATAACACTCATATATTCGTATGTTTGATCACGGGAGAGTGAGCAGTTGTCAGCCCTCACGCCTCGGCGAGCCGCCGGCCGGCGTCCCGGCACGCGGCGAGCACCGCCCGCGCGTACGGCTCGGTGGCGTTGGCGAGCCCGCAGGACGGGGTCACCACGACCTGCTCGGCCAGTTGCCGGAGCGGGAAGCCGAGCCGGTCCCAGATCCGGCGTACCCGGTCGGCGACCTCGGCCGACGTCGGTGCGCGACCGGCGGACGGTGGCCGGGTCGGCGCGGCGCCGGCCAGCAATCCCAGCCCCGCGTCGATGGCCTCCCCCAGCGGGTCCAGGTCGGTGAGCAACTCCAGGTCGAGGGCCACCCCGACGGCGCCGGCCGACCGGATCAGGTCCAGCGGCACGTCCGGCGCACAGCAGTGCACGACCACCGGCACGCCGGCCGCGTCGACGACGGTCCGGAGCAGCGAACGGGCGAGGTCCGACTCCACCGGCCGGTAGACGCCCAGGCCGCTCTCGGTCGGCACCCGTCCGGCCAGCACCGTCGGCAGCGACGGCTCGTCGACCTGCAGCAGGATCGACGCCCGGGGCAGCCGGCGACGGACCGCCGCGACGTGCTCGCGTACGCCCTCGGCGAGCGAACCGGTCAGGTCCCGCACCGCGCCCGGGTCACGCAGCATCCGGCCGCCGATCGGCAGTTCCAGCGAGGCGGCCAGCGTGAACGGGCCGCCGACCTGGATCTTCACCGGACCGGCGAACTGCTCGGCCTGCTCGGCGAGCTGGTCGAGGTCCCGTTCCATGAGGTCACGGGCGCGGCGCAGGTCCCGGCCGGGGCGGAGGGCGACACGCCAGCGGGCCGCGTACACCTCGACGGGCAGCTCGACCAGCAGCCCGGCGGTGCGGCCGATCAGGTCGGCGCCGGGACCCCGCGCCGGCAGCTCCGGCAGGTGCGGCAGCGCGGGCAGCTCACCGAGGACGACCCGCTGCGCCTCCGCGATGTCGGTGCCGGGCAGCGAACCGATGCCGGTCGCCGCGCCGGCCGGCCACGGCCACGCCTGATCTGTCACGGGCGAAGACTATCGGGTACGGCGCCCCGGTCAGGTGGCGATGGTCGCGGAGCCGAGCACCACGTCGCCTGCGGGATCCGGCCGGTACGCGACGACGGCCTGGCCGGCGGCGACCCCCCGGACGGGACGGCGCAGCTCGGCGGTCAGGCCGTCGGCGGTCAGCTCGACCGTCGCCGGCACCACGTCACCGTGTGCCCGCAGCTGCACCTCGCACTCCAGCGGGGCGTCCGGGCGGGCACCGCCGGTCCACACCGGACGCTCGGCGCGGACCCGGGAGACCTCCAGCGCGTCGGCCGGGCCGACGGTCACCGTGTTGGTCTTCGGCGTGATCGAGAGCACGTAGCGCGGGCGGCCGTCCGGTGCCGGCCGGTCCAGGTGCAGGCCGCGCCGCTGGCCGACGGTGTACGCGTATGCCCCGCGGTGACTGCCCACCACCGCGCCGGTGGTCGCGTCGACCACGTCACCGGGGGCCTCGCCGAGTCGCTGGGCGAGGAAGCCGCGCGTGTCACCGTCGGCGATGAAGCAGATGTCGTGCGAGTCGGGCTTGTCGGCGACGGCCAGGCCGCGCCGGGCGGCCTCCTCACGCACGTCGGCCTTGGTCGAGTCGCCCAGGGGGAAGATCGACCGGTCCAGCTGCGCGCGGGTGAGGACGGCGAGGACGTACGACTGGTCCTTGGCGAGGTCGACGCTGCGCCGCAGCAGGCCGTCCGGGCCGAGCCGGGCGTGGTGGCCGGTGACCACGGCGTCGAAGCCCAGGGCCACGGCCCGGTCCAGCACCGCGGCGAACTTGATCTTCTCGTTGCAGCGCAGGCACGGATTGGGCGTACGACCGGCCGCGTACTCGGCGACGAAGTCGTCCACCACGTCGGCGTGGAACCGCTCGGCCATGTCCCAGACGTAGAACGGGATGCCGATGACGTCGGCGGCCCGACGGGCGTCCCGTGAGTCCTCCAGCGTGCAGCAGCCGCGCGCACCGGTGCGGTACGTCTGCGGGTTGCGCGCGAGCGCCAGGTGCACGCCGGTCACGTCGTGCCCCGCCTCCACGGCCCGCGCCGCGGCCACGGCGGAGTCCACGCCGCCCGACATCGCCGCCAACACCCTCACCGACACACCTCCCACGTCACCCCGTCGAGCCTATCCCCGCCCACCGCCCGACCACCCCACCCATCCCGCCCCTGCGACCCATCCCACCCCAACTCCCCCACCCCCCCCCACCCCAAGCCCCCCAGCCCCTCGCCCCTCGCCCCCCAGCCCCTCGCCCC
>NZ_JBFAMU010000282.1:0-6366 GCF_040656655.1 Micromonospora sp. NPDC049799 | reverse complement strand
GCCGACGCCACCGCGCCGCCCGGGCTGACCGACGTCGCGGACGTGGTGCGCGTCGGGGGCGACCGGGTGGACCTCGCCGCCGGCCTGGCCGAACTGCGCGGCCGTGGCCTCGATCAGCTGCTGTGCGAGGGCGGCCCGCACCTGTTCGGCGGGCTCACCGCCGCCGACCTGGTCGACGAGGTGTGCCTGACGGTCGCCCCGCTGCTCGCCGGGCCGGGGCCGGGCCGGATCACCGCGGGCGAGGAGGCCTCCGTCCGTCACCTGCCGCTGCGACACGTCCTGGCCGCCGCCGACGGCGTGCTCATGCTCCGTTACGCGCGCGGCTGACCCGCACACGACCCGGCCCGCGCCCGTCTAGCGTGGGCACATGAGCACTCCGCGGGTGACCGACGGCGTCGGACCGGCGCCCGCCGTGACGCGCCGGCCGCTGCTCGCCGCCGGGCTGCTGGCCGGCGCCGGCCTGCTCGACCTGCTCGGTGCCCTGGCCGCCACCGGTCACGACGCCTTCATGCTTGCCACCCGGAGGGGCGTCTACGAGATCGACATCACCGGGTGGGCGTGGTCGCAGGTGGTCGTCAGCGCGGCGACCATGCTCGTCGCGCTGCTCGTCCTCACCGGCCGCCGCTGGGCGGCGCTCGTCGGCCTGGTCGCCGCCGCCGTCGCGATCGCCGCCGACCTGGTCATCTTCCCGTTCGCGCCGTGGCGGGCGGCGCTGGCGATCGGCCTCAACATCGCGGCGATCCGGCTGCTGCTCCCGTACCGCCGATCCCGGTCGCCCGCCTGAACACCCTCGTCAGCGCGGTTCGCAGATCCGTCCGGTGAACGCCGGGTCGGCCTCCCGGCCGGCCGCCCACACCGGGTTGACGGACAACGCCAGCGGGGGCGGCTGCCAGGCGGCGCCCAGCCGCTGGAGGAGGGCGTACTCCTCCCGTGGTCGGGTGCTCATGTCGCCGGTCAGGAAGTCGACCAGACGGTCGTGGACCTCCCGCTGCCGCAGCACGCCGCCGTGCAGGGCGGGCAACTGGAAGACCGGGATCCGGGCGTACTCCCCCGGAGAGGCCTCGGCGGCGCTCACCGTGGGCAGGAAGGCGATCATGCGTACGCCGGGCACCGGGCAGAGCGTCCGGTTGCGGAAGAACGGCGCGTCGACCAGCACCGACCGGACGAACGGCTCGTCCGGGCTGTTCTTCACCTCCTTCGGCAGGTTGGACAGCGCGGTGATGCCGCGTAGCTGCCATCCGGTGGCCACGCCCCACCCGGAGTATCCGGGCGGCGGGTAGTAGGCCCGCCCCGGCCGGACCAGCGGACTGAACATCATCGCCGCCTCGACCGGCCCCTCCGGCCACTTCTCCAGGTACACCCGCGCCACCATCGCGCCCTCGCTCTCCCCGAGCAGGGCCACCGGCCGGCCGGTCCGCCGGTGCAGCAGGTCCACCTGCGTCGCGAGCAGCGCCGCGCTGGAGTCCAGCGACCGGTGGGTGGCCGACGGGTCGTACGGCAGGGGGCGCTGCCGGTCGTCCAGGCCCCGGTAGGAGAAACGCTCGACGCGAGGATCCGGCGGAGACCGTCCGTCCCAGCTCGAGTCGTGCCCGGCGATGGCGATCACCGCGTGCGGCACCTCATCCGGCAGGCGGTCGACGACGACGGGTGGACTCCATTCGCCGTCCCCGCCGGCGACGATACCGATCACCGACTGGGCCACCACGGAGCCGGCCAGGACGACGACGACCGCCAGGGGCGCGACCGGGACGCGGGCCCAGCGGAGACGGCCGGGCCGGGCGGCGGCGTGCACGGTCTGCCGCCACAGCAGCCCGTTGCCCACGCCGGCGAGGCCGGCCACCACGACGACGGCCCAGCCGGGCGCGGTGGCGATCAGGGCGCCCGAGACGGTCAGCACCGCGAAGTTGAGCAGGGACCAGCCGAACATCTCCGCCGAGGGCAGCCCGCGCCACCAGTGGGCCACCACACCCGCGCGTTGCAGGAAGGGCGCCAGCAGCAGCATCGGCAGCAGCGAGGCGAACAGGTACCAGGAGAGCCCGACCGCCGAGAAGGCCACGGCGAGCGCGGCCCACGGCGCGATGATGACCGCGGCGAGCGCGGCGACCTCCAGGTTGCGCATCGCCAGCCAGCGCCTCGACGGACGGGGCACGTCGGCCGGCCACGCCAACGCGGTCAGGCCGGCCGACAGCAGACCCCGGACCACGATCAGGAGCAGCAGTCCGAGGAAGAAGGTCGTCCAGGAGTCGTGGTAGACGAACAGCCACCGCAGGTCATGGTAGGAGTCGTACGGCCAGACGGCGGTGGCCTGCGGTGCGAGCGGCTGCGCCGCCTTGAACCCGATGGCCACCAGCACCACGGCCTCCACCACCGCCGGCACGGCCGCGAGGGCCAGCAGCGCCGCCAGTCGACCCCGCGTCGATGCCACACCGCCCTCCCGCCCCGTCACGCCGTCGGCTCCTGCGAAGCATCCCCCGGACGGAACCGGCCGGGGGCCGGATCGGCGCATCGCGTGGGCACGGTGCGTCGAAGGACGGTGACGCACCGCGAGGGGCGGATGTCGACCTACGTGGCGTCCGCCGCGTCGCGTGGCGACCTGTCGTACGTCTCGGGCAGGATGCAGGGCGTGTGCCCCGCCCGCGACGACCAGCCGAGAAGAGTTGCCCGATGACCGACGAGGCGTTCGACGGCCCGGCCGAGCAGGTCGGGCGGGTGCTCGGCACCGCCGACGCCACCCCGTTGCAGTTCTGGACGGCGGTCTCCCCCGGCAGCTACCTCCAACTCGACGACGTCGTGGTGACCCGCCGCGAGCTGCCCGACCGTGAGCCGGTGACGATCGCCGGCGTGGTCACGCAGGTACGAGCCCGGCACGAGGGGGCCCAGTTCGACTCCGACGTCTTCGCCATCGCCGACGGCACCCTGCCGGCCCAGGTGCAGGAGGCGGCCGAGATCACCACCACCCGGGTCGACCCGGAGCTGTACGTACCGCCCTCGCCCGGGGCGGTGGTGCACCGGGCGACGGGCGACGCGCGGGCCCGGGCGCTGCACTTCGACCGGATGGAGCGGCGCATCCCCATGGGCATGGGCCGCGACGGGGTCCCGGTCTACCTGAACGCCGACTTCCTCGACGGCAGCCGGGGCGCGCACGTGTCGATCTCCGGCATCTCCGGCGTGGCCACCAAGACCAGTTTCGCCACCTTCCTGCTCTACTCGGTGTTCCGCTCCGGGGTGCTCGGCGGCGACGCGGTCAACGCCAAGGCGCTGATCTTCAACGTCAAGGGCGAGGACCTGCTCTTCCTCGACCACCCGAACACCCGCCTGGACGACGCGACCCGCGCGGCGTACGCCCGGCTCGGCCTGGCCGCCGGGGCCTTCCCGGACGTGCGGGTGTACGCACCGCCCCGGGTCGGTGACTCCTCCGGCACGCCGGACGTCAGCAGCCGCCTCACCGGCGTGGACAGCTTCTACTGGACGCTCACCGAGTTCTGCGCCGACCGCCTGCTGCCGTACGTGTTCGCCGACGCCGACGACGAACGCCAGCAGTACACGATGGTGGTGCACTCGGTCGCCGCCCACCTGGCCCGGCACGCCCAGCCGGCCGACGGCGGGGTGAGCCTCGACGGGGTGCGCCTGGGGTCGTACGCGGACCTGGTCGACCACATCGTGGAGCAGCTCAACGACGACGAGACCCGGTCCGAGTGGGCGGGCAGCGCGGTCGGCCTCGGCACGGTCAACGCGTTCGCCCGGCGGCTGATCGGCAGCAAGAAGGACCTGAGCCGGTTGATCCGCGGCGACCTGGCCACCCGCCGGCCGCACAGCATCAACACCGCCGAGTCCGCCCAGGTCACCGTGGTGGACCTGCACAACCTGCCGGACCGGGCGCAGCGCTTCGTGGTGGGTGTGACCCTCAAGGCCGAGTTCGAGCGCAAGGAGAAGTCCGGCACCGCCAAGCCGCTGCTCTTCGTCGTGCTCGACGAGCTCAACAAGTACGCCCCCCGGGAGGGCTCCTCCCCCATCAAGGAGGTGCTGCTCGACATCGCCGAGCGGGGGCGCTCGCTCGGGGTGATCCTGGTCGGCGCACAGCAGACGGCGAGCGAGGTGGAGCGGCGGATCGTCACCAACTCGGCGATCCGGGTGGTCGGCCGACTCGATCCGGCCGAGGCGTCCCGCCCGGAGTACGGCTTCCTCCCACCGGCCCAGCGGCAGCGGGCGCTCCTGGCCAAGCCCGGCACGATGTTCGTCAACCAGCCGGACATCCCGGTGCCGCTCTGCCTGGAGTTCCCCTTCCCGGCCTGGGCCACCCGGGTCTCCGAGGCCGGGCGGGCCCCGTCGCAGACGCTCCGGTCGATCACCGGGTCGGCGGACCCGTTCGCGGTCGTCGGCTCCGGCGGCGGCAGCGACGACGACATCCCGTTCTAGGGAGTGCACTGCCCATGAAGATCCTGCACACCTCGGACTGGCACGTCGGCAAGGTCCTCAAGGGCCAGTCCCGGGCCGACGAGCACAAGGCCGTCCTCGCCGGGGTGATCGACGTCGCCCGGCGGGAGCAGCCGGACCTGGTGATCGTCGCCGGAGACCTGTACGACACCGCCGCACCGACACCGGAGGCCACCCGGCTGGTCACCCGGGCGTTGACCGCGCTGCGCCGCACCGGCGCCGACGTGGTCGCCATCGGCGGCAACCACGACAACGGGCAGGCCCTGGACGCGCTGCGGCCCTGGGCCGACGCCGCCGGCATCACCCTGCGCGGCGGCGTCCGGGAGAACCCGGACGAGCACGTCATCGACGGCACCACCGCCGGCGGGGAGCGCTGGCGGCTGGCCGCGCTGCCGTTCCTCTCGCAGCGGTACGCGATCCGCGCCGTGGAGATGTACGAGCTGACCGCCGCCGAGGCCACCCAGACGTACGCCGACCACCTCGGCCGGGTGCTGGGGCGGCTGACCGAGAGCTTCACCGAGCCGGACCGGGTGCACCTGGTGACCGCCCACCTGACGGTGGTGGGGGCGACCTCCGGCGGGGGCGAGCGGGACGCGCACACCGTCCTCGGTTACGCCGTCCCGGCCACGGTCTTCCCGGGCACCGCGCACTACGTGGCGCTGGGCCACCTGCACCGCTCGCAGCGGGTGCAGGGGGCGTGCCCGATCCGCTACAGCGGCAGCCCCCTCGCGGTCGACTTCGGCGAACAGGAGAACGTGCCCTCGGTGACCCTGGTCGAGGTGACCGCCACGACGGCGGCGCAGATCCGGGAGGTGCCGGTGACCGCGGCGGCCGCCCTGCGTACGGTGCGGGGCACTCTCGCGCAGCTCGCCGAGCTCGACGCGCCGGACGCCTGGCTGCGCGTGTTCGTGCGCGAGCAGCCCCGCGCCGGCCTGCGCGAGGAGGTGCAGGAGCTGCTGCCCCGGGCGCTGGAGATCCGCATCGACCCGGAGCTGGTGCCGGCGCCGGGCAGCGGCACCCGGGTCGCGCAGCGGGCCGGCCGCTCTCCCCGCGACCTGTTCGCCGACTACCTCGACAGCCGGGGGCACGACGACGACGGCGTCCGGGAGCTCTTCGACGAGCTCTTCGAGGAGGTCGACCACTGATGCGGCCGATCCGGCTGGACATGGCGGGGTTCACCGTCTTCCGCGACGAAACCACCGTCGACTTCACCGACGCCGACTTCTTCGCGCTGGTCGGCCCGACCGGCTCGGGCAAGTCCACCGTGCTGGACGCGATCTGCTTCGCGCTCTACGGCACCGTGCCGCGCTGGGGCGGTGCCCGGGGGCTCGCCAACGCGCTGGCCCCGTCGGCGACCGAGGCCCGGGTCCGGCTGGTCTTCGAGTCGGCGGGCGACCGTTACGTGGCGACCCGGGTCGTCCGCCGGGACGGCCGGGGCAACGTCAAGACCGCCGGCGCCGGGCTCCAGCTCATGCCGGCCGGCTTCGACGTCACGAAGCTGGACACCGGGCTCAGCCCGGAGGACCTCGGCGAGGTCGTCGCCGGCACGGCGGCCGAGATGGACGGCGCGGTGCTGGAGGCGGTCGGCCTGCCGTACGAGCAGTTCACCAGCTGCGTGGTGCTGCCGCAGGGGCAGTTCGCCGACTTCCTGCACGCCAAGCCGGCCACCCGCCAGCAGATCCTGGTCAACCTGCTCGGCCTCGGCGTCTACGAGGAGGTGCAGAAGAAGGCGACCGAGCGGGCCGCCCGGGCGGAGACGAAGCGGGAGACGGTCGACCGGATGCTGGCCGGGCTGGCCGACACCGACGACGCGACGCTGGAGGCGGCGACCGCGCGGGTGGACCGGATGCGGGAGCTGGGCGAGGCGGTGACCGTCGCCGTACCGGAGTGGGAGGCCGCCCGGTCGACGGCCCGGGAGGCGGCCGCGGCGCT
>NZ_JBFAMU010000281.1:0-6426 GCF_040656655.1 Micromonospora sp. NPDC049799 | reverse complement strand
GGTCCTCGCCGCCGGTACGGCCGACCCCACCGGTCGGCCCGGGGTCGTCCACGTCCTCGGCGGCCGGCCACGGGTTGGCGCCGGCGGTGCTGGGGGTGGCGTGGAAACCGGCGACGATCCGCGCCCACTCGGCGTCGATGTCCGGCTCGTCGTCCCGGGACCGTTCCGCGCCGCCCTCGTCAGCGAGCTGCGTCAGGTAGTCACGGGCGGTGGTCAGGTGTGAACGGTCGACGTAGAGCCGGTCGACCGGACGGGACGGGACGGTGGTGGTGCGGGTGACCGGGTTCAGGTCGGCGGAGGGCTGCAGGTAGGCGGCGATCCCGCCGGCGGCCAGCACGTCGAGCAGGTGTTCGCCGACACGCGGATCGACGTCGCCCGCGACGGCGTACTCGCTCGCGTCCAGCCCGTTGTCCCGCCGTCCCCGGCGAGCCCCACCCGCTGACACCGGACATCCTCCTCGTCGCGTGCCTGTGGCACGCCCGTTCGAGCCCCCTCGGCGTCGACCCGCTCGCCGTGTCTACGAATCGTGACACGTCGGCACCCAGTTCCGGGAGTGCGTTCTGTCGCGTCTTCCAAAGTCAGCGACCGTCCGCTGGTCGCAGGCGAGGCCGTATGTCCGTTTGTGCACCCGACGCCGTCCTTCGCCGGCCGGGGAAGCAGCTCACGTGTGACGTGAAGCTGGCCGGCTGTCCGTTGTGGTGGCCCGCGTCCGCTCCGTAGGCTCGTCGACGACGAGGTGCCCGGGATCGCGGGCCGTCGCAGTTCACTCACCGAAAGGACGCCGGTGCTGTACTGGCTGCTGAAGTACGTCATCCTCGGGCCGCTGCTGAGGCTGATCTTCCGCCCGCAGGTCGAGGGCCTGCACCACGTACCCGCCACCGGCCCGGTGATCCTGGCCAGCAACCACCTGTCCTTCTCCGACTCGATCTTCACGCCGCTGATCGTGCCGCGGAAGGTCACGTTCGTCGCCAAGGCGGAGTACTTCACCGGCAAGGGGATCAAGGGCTGGCTGACGAAGATGTTCTTCGTCGGCACCGGCACCATTCCGGTGGACCGCTCCGGCGGTCGGGCCGCGCGCGCGGCACTCGACACCCAGCTCACCATCCTGCGGGCCGGCGGCGTCGCCGGCATCTACCCGGAGGGCACCCGCTCCCCGGACGGGCGGCTCTACCGGGGCAAGACCGGGGTCGCCCGGCTCACCCTGGAGAGCGGCGCCCCGGTGGTGCCGGTGGTGATGCTCAACCTCGACGAGATCCAGCCGCCGGGCAAGCTCATCCCGAAGGTGCAGCGGGTGCGGATCCGCTTCGGCCCGCCGCTCGACTTCTCCCGCTACGCGGGGATGTCCGGCGACCGGTTCGTCGAGCGCGCGGTCACCGACGAGATCATGTACGAGCTGATGGAGCTGTCCGGCCGGGAGTACGTCGACATGTACGCCCAGAAGGCCAAGGGAAGCCCTCCGCCGGCCGCCTCCGCGCCGCGGGAGCCCGTGGCCGCCTGAGCGGTCAGCGCTCGCTCATGCCGGCGCGCCGGCGCAGCGAGGCGACGTCGGTGACGACGATCCGGCGACCCTCGGTACGCAGCCAGCCCCGGCTGGCGAATGACCCGATCGCCTGGTTGACGCTCTGCCGCGACCCGCCGGCCATCTCCGCGAGCTGGCTCTGGTTGAGCTCGATCGTGATCATCGGAGCCTGGCTCTCACCGGCCAGCCGCACCAGCGTCTTGGCCACCCGACCCGGCAGGTCGAGGAAGACGTGGTCGGCGTTCTGCTCGGTGAGCCGGCGGATCAGGCCGCCGAGCGAGCGCATCACGGCGTCGAGGATGCGCGGGTTGGAGTGCACCAGCTCCATGAAGGCGGGCCGGGACAGCGCCAGCGCCGCGCAGTCCTCGATGGCCTCGGCGGAGGCCGAGCGGGTGGAGGCGTCCAGCAGCGAGACCTCGCCCAGCACGTCCGGGGGCCTTATCACCGACAGCACCGCGCGTTCCCCGGTCGGGGCGGTGCGGAAGACCGCGACCGCGCCGCGCCGCAGCACGATGAGCGACTCGCCGGGGTCGTTCTCCACGAAGAGCAACTGACCCTTGCGGTACGTCCGGGGCACGGCCGCCGCGATGACCCGTTGCCGAACCTCGGGCTCCAGCCCGGCGAACATCTCGACGCCCGTGAGGGCGTCACCCGGCTCCGGCAGGCGCATCTCCACGGCCCAACCCCTCCCCGGTCAAGGACCACAACTCGCTCACCGGGTGAACCCTCAAGGCCCTGCGCAAGGTGAACTGACACCGGTTCGGCGTCCGGTAGCGGTACACATCAGATCATGACGGTCCGGTCGCGTGCTGTACAGCCCTCACGTCACTTCCGTGACAGTCCGCAACCTGCGGCGGGGGCGGCCGGCCGCCCCGGTGGGCGGTGCCGAGGGGGCGTCGGCGAGGATGGCGGGAATGGTCTACCGCTACTTCTACGACTGCGAGTTCATCGAGGACGGCCGGATCGTCGACCTGGTGTCGATCGGCGTCGTCGACGAGTACGGCCGTGAGTTCTACGCCGTCTCCACCGAGTTCGACGACTCCCGTGCCGTGCCCTGGGTGCGCCGCAACGTGCTCGACAAGCTGCCCTCGCCGGCCGACCGCGCCTGGCGCTCCCGGGAGCGGATCCGCGACGAGCTGCTCGACTTCCTGTTGGAGCCGGTCCGCGACCGGCCGGGCGAGCAGTTGGAGCTGTGGGCCTGGTACGCGGCGTACGACCACGTGGTGCTCGCCCAGCTGTGGGGTGCGATGCCGGCGCTGCCCCGGGAGATCCCCCGGTTCACCAAGGAGCTGCGCCAGCTCTGGGACGATCGGGGTCGGCCGACGCTGCCGGATGCCGACGCGGCCCGGCACGACGCGCTCGTGGATGCCCGGCACAACCTCGCCCGATGGCGGGCGATGACCGGTTCGTAGGTTTGGTCCGTTCCGTCCCGGGCACGGTCCCGTGAGCCGAGGCGAGGGAGAGGCCCATGAGCAGCAACGCACCCAGTGACGCCGCCGACGCACGGCGGCGGGTCACGGAGCTGGTCCGGGAGGCGCGGATCTGCATGCTGACCACCACGGCGGTGGACGGCCGGATGGTCAGCCGGCCGATGGCCCTGCAGGAGGCCGAGTTCGACGGGGACCTGTGGTTCTTCGCGTACGCCGACTCGGCCAAGGTGCGGCAGATCCGGGTGAATCCCGAGGTGAACGTGTCCTTCTCGGACCAGAGGCACAACGCCTGGGTGTCGGTGTCCGGCACCGCCCGGGAGAGCTTCGAGCGGGCGAAGGCCGAGCAGCTGTGGAACCCCCTGCTGAAGACCTGGTTCCCGGACGGGCTGGACACCCCCGGCCTGACCCTGCTGACCGTGCGCGCCGGCTCCGCCGAGTACTGGGACTCGCCGAACAGCGCCGTGGTCAACCTGCTCGGTTTGGCCAAGGCGGCGGTGACCGGCCGGCCGCCGGAGGGCGGGGAGAACCACGAGGTCAGCTACTGACCGGTAGCCGGTACGCGCCCGGGGCGGCCGGTCGTCGTGCACCGTCGGCGGCTACAGTGCGCACTGACGGCCCGCCCCGGGCCGGCAACGGCGCCGATGGTCTGATGTGACGCATATCCTGGGGCAATCCGGGCTTCATTGATGCTCCCAGGAGGATGAGCAGATCATGCGTATCGGCGTGCTCACCGGCGGCGGCGACTGCCCAGGTCTCAACGCGGTGATCCGGGCGGTGGTCCGCAAGGGCGTCACCAACTACGGTCACGAGTTCGTGGGTTTCCGGGACGGCTGGAAGGGTCCCCTCGAGGGCCTGTCCCGCCCCCTGGGTATCGCGGAGGTCCGCGGCATCCTGCCCCGCGGCGGCACCATCCTCGGCTCGTCCCGCACCAACCCCTTTAAGATCGAGGGCGGGGTCGAGCGGATCAAGGACAACCTCGCCGCGCAGGGCGTCGACGCCCTGATCGCGATCGGCGGCGAGGACACCCTCGGCGTGGCCACCAAGCTGCACGAGCTCGGCGTCAACGTGGTCGGCGTCCCGAAGACCATCGACAACGACCTCGGTGCCACCGACTACACCTTCGGCTTCGACACCGCCGTCAACATCGCCATGGAGGCGATCGACCGGCTGCACACCACCGCCGAGAGCCACCACCGCACCCTGGTGGTCGAGGTGATGGGCCGGCACGCCGGCTGGATCGCCCTGCACGCCGGCCTGGCCGGCGGCGCCAACGTCATCCTGCTGCCCGAGCGGCAGTTCGACGTCGAGCAGGTCGCCGGCTACGTGGAGAAGCGCTTCCAGCACCAGTACGCCCCGATCGTCGTGGTCGCCGAGGGCGCGCAGCCGCTCGACGGCCAGATGGTCCTGCACAACCAGGAGCTGGACGCGTTCGGCCACGTCCGGCTCGGTGGCATCGGCCAGTGGCTCGCCGAGCAGCTGGAGGCCAAGACCGGCAAGGAGGCCCGCACGGTCGTGCTCGGGCACATCCAGCGCGGCGGCACCCCGACCGCGTTCGACCGGGTGCTCGCCACCCGGCTGGGCCTGCAGGCCATCGACGCGGTGCACGAGGGCGACTGGGGCAAGATGGTCGCCATGCAGAGCACGGACATCGTCCGCGTCCCGCTGGCCGAGGCCACCCGCGAACTGAAGACCGTGCCGCTGGAGCGGTACGCCGAGGCCGAGGTCTTCTTCGGCAGCTGACGACCGGTGGCGATCGGCGTCGCGGCGGGCCGCCCGGTCCGCCGCGACGCCGCACCGTGAGGAAGGGGTACGGCGACATGGTGGGTGCGGTGCACACGGTCGCGGTGATCGGCGCCGGCAAGATCGGCGAGCTGATGCTCTCGGGGCTGCTGCGCTCCGGCTGGCCGGTGGACCGGCTGCTGGCCACCGCCCGTCGGCCGGCGCGCGCGGAGGAACTGACCGCCCGTTACGGCGTCCGGGTGGTGGACAACCTGACCGCGGTGGACGAGGCGGCGGTGCTCGCGGTCTCGGTCAAGCCGCAGGACGCGGCGACGCTGCTGGCCGAGATCGGCCCGAAGGTGCCGGCGGACAAGCTGGTGATCTCGCTCTGCGCCGGCCTGCCGACCGCCTTCTTCAGCCGCCGGTTGCCCGAGGGCACCCCGGTGGTCCGGGTGATGACCAACACCCCGGCGCTGGTCGACGAGGCGATGACGGCCATCTCGGCGGGCGCGCACGCGACCGGGGCGCACCTGGAGCTGGCCGAGGAGATGTTCAAGCCGCTGGGCGTCACCATCCGGGTGCCCGAGTCCCAGCAGGACGCGGTCACGGCCCTGTCCGGCTCCGGTCCGGCGTACTTCTACCTGCTCGTCGAGGCGATGATCGACGCGGGGATCCTGCTCGGCCTGCCCCGGCAGGTGGCGCACGACCTGATCGTGCAGACCGCGATCGGCTCGGCGGTGATGCTGCGCGACTCCGGTGAGCACCCGGTGAAGCTGCGTGAGGCGGTCACCTCGCCGGCCGGCACCACCATCTCCGCCATCCGTGAGCTGGAGAAGCACGGCGTCCGCGCGGCGCTGCTCGCCGCCCTGGAGGCGGCCCGGGACCGCGCCCGGGAGCTGGCTGTCAAGGCCGGCTGAACGCTCGGCCTCCGTCCGCGTACGCCCGTGCCGCATACTGTGCCGCGTGTTCACTCTCGCCCAGGCCCGGCACCTGGTGGCCACCCTGCGCCCGCGTGTCGACGAGCTGATCCGGCTGCGCGCCGACCTCGCCGAGCTGCGGGCGGACCTCGCCGACCACGGCGTGAGCGCGCTCGGCGGCCGCGCCGAGGTCAAGGGTCTGGAGGCGCGGATGCACGGGGTGGTGGACGAGCTGCACGCCCACGACATCCAGGTCAAGGGCATCGCTCCGGTGCTGCTCGACTTCCCCGGCGAGCGGGACGGCCGGCCGGTGCTGTGGTGCTGGCTGGAGGGGGACACCGACGTGCGGTGGTACCACCGCGTCGAGTGCGGCTTCGCCGGCCGCCGCCCCGTCTGAGCCGCTCACTCGGCGATCGCGAACACCACCACGTTGTCCCGGTAGTGGCCGGTGCGCCGGTCGAAGTCCCCGCCGCAGGTGACCAGGCGCAGCTCAGCCGCGGGCGTCGGGCCGTACACGGCCTCGGTGGGGAAGCGGTCCTTCGCCACGCGTATCGCACCGGTCACCCGGAACGACACCGTCCGGTCGCCGCGCCACACCTGCACCCGGTCGCCGGGCCGCAGCTCGCCCAGCCGGGCGAACACGGCCGGCCCGGTCCGGGAGTCCAGGTGGCCGGCGATCACCGCCGGGCCCGGGTCACCGGGGACCGGGCCGCCGCCGTACCACCCGGCCGTCGCGAAGTCGGTCTCTCGACGACGGCGACTTCTGGAACGCGCTGGGCAACACGTTCGGCATCTTCGTGCTCTCCACGGTGCCGCAACTGCTCCTGGCGCTGATCGTGGC